>JAIOHV010000127.1 GCA_019912885.1 bacterium | reverse complement strand
TACGCGACGGGCGCGGGATTGTCGCGGATCTGCTGCCGCCGGAATACGTCGCCGAGTCGCTCGCCGGGGAACTGCTCGCGTGCGTTGGGCATTCGGATCGCGCGGCGCGCGTGTTGATCCCGCACGGCGATCGTGCGCGCTCGACGATCGCCGACGCGCTTCTCGCGCGCGGGGTGGAAGTCATCGCGCCCGTCGCGTATCGCACCGTGCCCGCGGGCATCGACGCGCGCCGGCGCGAACGGCTGCTTGCCGACATGCCGGATGTGGTGACGTTCGCGAGTTCCTCCACCGCGAGCGCATTCGTGGACGCGTTTGGCGAGGAGGGTGCGGCGAAAATCGCGGAGCACGCGAAGCTCGTCTCCATCGGCCCGCAGACCACGCGGACGATGGAGGCGCTCGATCTGCCCGTCGCGGCCGAGGCCGATCCGCACGACATCGGCGGCATGATCGACGCGATCCTGCGCGCGTTTGCGGCGCGCTGATTACGCGCCCGGCGCCTCGTCGGGATCGACGATCGGCCCTTCCTTTTTCGCTTTGGCGACGGAGATCCACACCGAGAGCGCGATGACGCCGAGCACGACGCCGAGCGCGATCGGCGTCGGGATGTGCACCCATTTGTGCGCGACCATCTTGAAGCCGACGAAGCCCAGCACGACCGCCAGGCCGTAGTGCAGGTAGTCGAACATGCGCATCATCCCCGCGAGCGCGAAGTAGAGCGCGCGAAGGCCGAGGATCGCGAATACGTTGGACGTGAAGACGATGAACGGGTCGAGCGTGATCGCGAGGATCGCGGGAATGGAATCCACCGCGAAGATGAGGTCTGTCGTCTCGATCGCGACGAGCACGACGAACATCGGCGTGAACATCCGCCGGCCGTTGAACGTCGTGCGGAAGTGCTCGCCGTCGTAAACGGGAGCGATCGGGAAAATCCGGCGCACGAGGCGCAAGACGGGATTGCGTTCGGGGTGGATCTCTTTTTCGGTTTCGCGCGCCAGGCGGACGGCGGTGACGATCAGGAAGGCGCCGAAGACGTAGATGATCCAATCGAGTTTTTGAATCAGCGCGACACCGAGAAAAATGAAGATCGCCCGCATGATGAGGGCGCCGATGATGCCCCACGCGAGCACCTTGTGCTGGTAGCGGTCGTCGACGTTGAAGTACCGGAAGATCAGCGCGAAGACGAAGAGGTTATCGACGGACAGCGACTTTTCGATGATGTAGCCGGTCAGAAACTCGATCGCGGGGTCGTGTCCGCGCGTCACGTAGATCATGACGTTGAACGCGAGCGCGAGCCCGATCCAGAACGCGGTGAGGTAGAGCGCCTCGCGGACGCGAACCGCGTGCGCCTCGCGGTGAAAGACCTTCAGGTCGAGGACGAGCATCGCGAGCACGAACGCGATGAAGGCGGCCCACCAGGCGGGGTTTTCGGAAATCATCGGTGCAGCATCCCGGCAAGGGCGCCGTGTGTCGGTAAGCCGCGCGAACAAAATTCCACGGCCCGGCGGCGGGAGCGGATTCTAGGGCCGTGCGCTATTCGTCGGCAAGCACTTTCCCGGACGCGCCCGCGGCGAAATTTTCTTCCTTCATGACCAGGCGCACGGCGTAGATCGATCCACCGAACAACACGGCGCCCGCGAACAGAAAGATGAGCGCGCCGGAGATCGGAAAACGCGCGAAACGCACCGCGACATTGGCCGACGCGACAGCCTTCGCGTCCGCCCCGGCGGGCGCGGCCTCGACAAGGGTGATGCCAGGTTTTTCGGCGATGAACGTCGCGCGGCCGTCGACAAACAGGCCGGCCGCAACGGTCCGTTGCGTGACGCTGTTCGGGCGATAGGTCACACGCAGCTCAAGGCCGTCGGGGATTTCGCCGCTTAGCGTCACGGTCGCGCCTTCGTGTTCGAGCGGGAATTCGGGCGATACGGCAAGTTTCGTATCCGCGAGACCCGGCGCCGCGAATGCGAGCAATCCCATGACGATGACGCATGCCCGCATCATGAGCGCACCTCCTGCCCCGCGCGTCGGCGCGACAGAATCGCCGCGCCGGCAAGCGTCGATCCGAGCCACAAAATCACCGCCAGGGCCGGCAGGAACGTCGCCGTCCCGACCTTGAAGTCGTGGCCGTAGATGCCGTCTTTCAGCTCCTTCGCGATATTGGAAACGAGGATGAAGATGACGACGGCGGGCGTGACGTAGCGGATGAAGGCCTTGAAGATGGGGCCGACCTTGATGCGCGCGGTCTTGTTGATGTGCGCGATGACGCCGTCGATGTCGTGGAGCCATCCGACGATGACGCACTCCGCGAGGCCGCAGATCATGAGTCCGTAGCCGAACACCCAATGGTCGAACAAGTCGAGCAGTGTCAGGCCGAGCGTCCCGTTGGAGTCGAGGCCCTCGTCGATCACCGTCGGCCACGCGAAGGCGATCGAGCCGAGCATGCCAAGCGCGCACACCGAGGCGGCGACGACGCGGCGGTCGGCGTTGCGGTATTTGTCGAGGATCGAACTGACGACCGCCTCCACGAGCGACACGGAGCTTGTCAGTCCGGCGACGAGCAACAGCGTGAAAAACAGCACGCCAAACGCCGCGACACCAAACGGGAAGTTCGCGATACCCTGCGGCACGACAAAAAACATCATCGAAAGCGTGCTTGCCTTGGGCGCGATCGCGAACGCGAAAAGCAGGGAGAAAATCGCAAGCCCCGCGATGAATTCGAACGCGCAATTCATGAAGCAGATCGACGCGGCGTTCGCGGTGTCGTCGGAGTTTTTCGGCAAATAGCTCGCGTAGGCCGTCATGATCCCGAAGCCGAGCGAAAGTGTGAAGAACATCTGCGAGAACGCGCCGCGCCAGACCTCCACGTTCGCCATCACCGAAAAATCCGGCGTGAACAACAGGTAGATGCCCTGCGTGCCGTTGGGCAACGTGACGCCGCGGATAATGAGGACGATCATGAAAATCCACATCAGCGGCACGAAAACCTTGACCGTGGCCTCGATGCTGCGCGTTCCCCAGAACACGACGACGAGATTCAAAGCCCAGACGAACGCGACGTATACGATCGTCTGGTGGTGGCTGATCATGTTGAAGAAGTAACTCATCGCGCCGGTCAGCGCGCCCTCGGGGATGCCGAACGCGGGCACCGCGGCGGAACTCCACAGCTCCGAGAACGAGCCGACGAGCATGCCCACCGCCCACCCCAGGATGGTAATGTAATACATCGTGATGATCGACGCGTTCAGGATGCCGAACCAGCCGATGAATTCGCCCGGGCGTCCGCGAAAAACACGAAGCGTCTCGGGAAGCGCGCGCCCGGACAGGCGCCCGATCCCAAGCTCGAGCACCATCAACGGAAAGCCGACGACGAAAAGCGCAATGAAGTACGGGATGTAAAACGCGCCCGCGCCGAACTTGTACGCGTTCGCCGAAAAAAAGACGATGTTGCCAAGCCCGATCGCGCTTCCCGACGCCGCCAGGATGAAGCCGATCTTGCTATGCCAGGTGCCCCGTTCGCCGGCCATCGATTGCTCCCGTCGCCGCGCGACATGCAGGAATATGGAATTGGGATTCCGTCGTTTCTAGCCGGAAAAACGAGGCGCCGTCAAACGCCAAGGAGGCTTGCCCGACACGCCTAAGATCGGCGGTTTTCGAGCACGTCCAGAAATGCGCGGGGGGTGACGATGCGCACGCCTTCAAACGGATCGAGTTTCAGCAGGTCCGCATCGCCGGTGACGATGTAGTCCGCCTTCCCCTCGACGGCGGCGGAAAGGATGAAGTCGTCCTTGGGATCCTTGCACACGCCTTGAATGCGCCCGGTGTCCGGGACGAGTTCCGTATCAAGGCGAATGGCCGCCAACCATGCGTCGAGCCGAAAGGGCGATTCAAATTGTTGTCGAAACTTTTTCCTGGCGAAGGTTCGTTCGACTTCCGTGGCGAGCGCCTGCGACACGAGCAACCGGAAATTCTCGTTTTTGACGAAAGTTTCGAATATCGCGGCGGGCACACCGTCCGGCGTAAGGACAGCGCTGATAAAGACGTTCTGTCGATGACGACGCGATGCACCTGGTGTTACCGCGACCGTTTGCGCGCTTGTTTCTCTTTGTGCATTTCTTCGCGAACTTCGCGCTGCAATTCCAGCGCAAGCTTCATGGCTTCGTCATCCGTGAGTTTCGGACCCGGACGACGCCGTTGTTCCTCAAAAAATTCCAGAACGGTACGTCGCGCTTCCTGTCGGACGGCACGCACCTGCTCGACGGCGAATCTCATCACTTCGTCTTCGGTCAGTTCGGTGTCCGGCGCCGACTTATGGCTGTCGATATATTGAAAAAAATCGCGGCGCGCGTTTTCCCGGGCGCGCTCGAATAACCGCAAGCGCTCCACAAAGTCGACAGGAACGAGCGCCGCCATCGGTTCGCCTTTGCGCTCGATGACGAAGACGTCACGGCGAAGCGCGACGCGATTCAACAGGTCGCCGAGCCGATTTCGGACATCTTTCGTCGAAATGCGCTGTTCGCGCGGCTTGTCCGGGATCGTTCGCTGGGCCATTTTTTCATCCTCCCGCCAACTATTATAGTTGCCATAGTTGCCCTAGTCCAATGCCGGGGCGGAAACGGCCGCGATCAGCGCGCGGCGCGTGCGTGCGTGCGCGCCTCGACGACCGTCATGACAAGAAGGATGGCGACCCCGATCGGTTTTTGCGCGTGGTGGATCAGCGTCGTCGTGCGCGACCAATCGCCGTGCGCGAATCCGTAGATCGTCGGCGCGGCCAGCAGCAGTGCCGCGATCCAGAACGCCGCGCCGCGCCGGCGAAGGCCAAGCAGCGTCAGCGCGGGAAGCGCCATGATGAAGTGGTGCTCCCAGGTGTGGTGATAGACAATCAGCGCCAGCGCGAACCAGAACGCGACAAGATCCGCGACGTCGAGACGCCGGGCGCGCCACGTCGCGGCAAGCCCGATCGCGACGCCCGCGAAAAACGCCGCACGCGCGGTCAAAGGCGTGTGGAGCGCGGGGAGGGCGACGCCAAGCAACATCGGCACGCCCATATTGCCGGTCGTGAATCCGTATTCGAGCCTGACGCCGAAGTTGCCGAGAAACGCGCCAAGCGAATCCGGATACGCCAGAAAGTGCGGAACGCTCGTGATCGCGATAACGCCAAGCGCGATCAAGGGCGCGCCCCATTTTCGGCCGCGCACAAGCGCCGGCAGCGCGAGCCACGTGTTGAGCTTGAACGCGAGCGACGCCGCGAACCAGCCGGCGAACGCGCGCGATTTTTCCGCGCGCAGCGCCGCGAGCGCCCCCATCACGAACGCAGTCTGGACGAGGTTGTATTGCCCTAGGCGGTATTCCAAATAAAGTGGCGTAAACAAAAGCCAGACGGCGGCGACGGGCGCGAACGTCGCGAGGTCGCGGTTTGTAAGGCGCCAGACGCACCATAGGCAAAACGCGAGCGCACTGGCCAGAAACGCGATCCACGCGAAATACGCCGGCTCCGGCGGCAGTAGCGCGAACGGAGTCGCGGCGACCGCCGCGGTGGGCAGGTAGCGGAAGCTGTAGTGGCACGGCACCGGCGCGGTATCCGGTCCCTCGTCGTAAACCCCGCGCCCGTGCAGTAGATTGTCCGACGCGACGTAGATCGCGAAGAAGTCGCAGCCGTTCGCCGCGTTCACGTCCGAATCGTGGAACAGGCCGCGGCCCATCGACGCGAGGGCGGAAACAAGAATCCCGATGTGCGCCAAAAACGCGACGACGAAAACGATTGTCGATACGCGGCGGCGCATGGCGTTTCGCCTCCGTCCCCATTGGATCGCGGCGGCGCTCATCGCCGCGTGCGTCTTTGTGGCGTGGACCATCGAATCTACCGGCGCGGGTGAGTATGCGTCAAAGGGGCGCGGCGTTCCGCTCGACGATTCCTGGATTCACTTCGTTTACGCCAAAAGCCTCGCGACAACGCTGCGCCTTGACTACAACCCCGGCGATCCGCAATCCGGATTCACGAGCCTGGGTTGGCTCGTGTTGCTCGCGCCGGGTATCGGCGCCGGCATCGGGCCCGCGCTCTGGGCAAAAATCCTCGGCGTCGCCGCGCACGCCGCGCTCGCGGTCGTCGTGTTTTTCTTCCTGAGGCGCCTTGCGGCGAAGGTCATCGCGATCGCCGCCGCGCTTGTTGTCGCGGTCGATCCGCTTATTTCCTTCGCCGCGCTCTCCGGCATGGAGACGGCGCCCTACGCGCTCGCCCTGGCCCTGGCCACGCTTTTTCTTCTCGATGGCAAACCGCGCGCGCTTGCCGTCGCGCTGGCCGCGTGCGCGTGGATGCGCCCGGACGGCCTGCTCATGGTCGGCGCGGCGTGGGCCGTCGTCGCGTGGCTTGCGTTTCGCGCGCGGCGCACGGGCGAACGCAACGCGCTGGTGCGCGGCGCGGCGTGGGTTTTCGGCGTGCCCGCGACCGCCGCCGCGCTCTGGATGTTCTACAATTTTTCCGTCACCGGCCGGCCGTTTTCGATGAGCTACTACGTGCGCGCGGGGGAGCTTTCCAACGCGGGCCGACTGTTCGACGCGGGCGAAACCGTCGCCACGACGTTCCCGATGCTCGCGTCGGTCGCAGCGATCGTCGTGCTGCTGCTTGGATTGGCGCGCGTTGCCGCGATGCCCGAACGCGCGCGGCTTGCGCCGCTTGTCGCTCTGCCGATTCTCGCGGCGGGGCTTCTGGGCGGCGCGGTCAGCGTGACGGGCGGAACGTTTCCCGGCAACCGCTATCTCGTGCCGATGTATGCGTTTATCGTGATCGTGGCGGCGCTCGGCGCGCAGCTTCTGGTCGATCTCATCCGCGTCGCGCTCGTGCGACGCGCGTACGCGCCGATGCTCGCCGAACCCGCGGCGGCGATGCTGCTTGTCCTCGCGCTGGCCGGCCTGCCGTCCACGTATCTGCTGCGCGTTTCCGATCTGTCGCACCGCTTCGCCGTGATGAGCCGCGACATCCACGCGATGCAGGAAACGATGGGCGTCTGGGTGCGCGAAAACACGGAGCCGGACGCGATCGTCTGCCTGTTCGACGCGGGCGCGATCCGCTATCTCGGTGAGCGGTACGCGCTCGACATCCTGGGGCTCAACACGGCGCACGCCGCGCCGCGCACGCCGCACGACGCCCGCCGCCGCTGCACGTACGTCATCACCTATCCGGAGCACTCGCGGGAGCTTGTCGCCGCCTTCGCGGACAACGAGGTGCATCGCATCACGATCCGCGACAACACCGCCGGCGCCGGGGATACGATGGCGGTGTATCGCGTGACGAAGGCGGACCGCTCGCCGACGGAACAGGTCGTAATGCGGCAGCTTCGCGCGGGTTGACGCCGTAACCGAATGCAGTTACAAATAGTCATGAGCGGTCTGGAGAAACTGAAACGTAAGTTAAGGCAAAATCCAGGCAGCATCCGCTTTGGCGAATTGGTTCGCGTTCTGAACGACCTCGGCTTCCACGAAGTTCGCGCGGCCGGAAGTCACCGGATATTTCGGCCGGACGGCCAGGGCGTCTCGATCATGATCGTGAAACCTCACGGCACTCGGACATTTTGCTCAACGGTCGACGTCAAGAAGGTCGTCGGTTTATTGGAAAAATTGTGAGACAAATGATGAAACGCAAAAAAGACGTGGCACGTTCTTTCGAGTACGAAATCAACATCGTTCCGAACGAGTTCGGAGGATGGTACGCGCGCATTCCCGATTTTCCGACGATTTTCACGGGCGGGGTGACGGCCGCGGAGGCGATGGAAAACGCCCAGGAAGCGATCGGGCTCATGATCGAGGAGCTGATCGAGCGTGAGATGCCCGTCCCGGAACCGAAGCACCACTTCAGCGGTCAGTTCAACGTCCGTATTCCGAAAGAACTGCATCGGGACCTCGTGCGGCAAGCCGACAACGAGGGCGTCAGCCTGAATGCGCTTGTCTCCTATTTGCTCGGACGATCGGTTGCGACGCAAAACGGCACCGGCTACCACGTTTCCGCACGCGGACACAAAAAGTCGCGCGCCGGTTCGTAAACGAAAAACAGCCGCCAACGCGGCGCGCATCGGTCTCCGCTGGAATTCCGGTCGCGCCGGGCCTCGGCGCGCGTGATGGTCACGTCGCGTCGAGCACCTGCCGCACCTTTCGCAGCAACGCGTCGGGCGTCATCGGTTTCTGGACGAACGGAATGCCCGCGGTCAGGACACCGTGCCGGACGATCGCGTCCTCCGTGTAGCCCGACATGAAAAGCGTCTTCATCTCCGGACGCAGCGGTTGGATGCGCTCACCGAGCTCGCGTCCGCTCATGCGCGGCATGACGACGTCCGTGATCAAAAGGTCGATCGCCCCGGCGTGTTGCTCGCAAATCAGGACCGCGTCGCCGCCGTTTTCGGCAATGAGCAACCGATAGCCCGCGCGCTCCAGGATTCGTTGGCAAAGGCGACGCACCGGCGCGTCGTCCTCGACAAGGAGAATCGTCTCCGTGCCGCGCAGCGTCGAGACGGCCGACGCCGCGGTCTCCGGATGCGCGGCTCGATCGGTTCGCGGCAGGTACAGCTTGAATGTCGTCCCCTTGCCGCGTTCGCTGTACACCCAGACGTGGCCGCGGCTCTGCTTCAAGATGCCGAACACGGTGGCCAGGCCAAGGCCGGTGCCGCGGCCGGCCGGCTTCGTCGTAAAGAACGGCTCGAAAATCCGCGCCTGCGTTTCCTTGTCCATCCCCGCGCCGGTGTCGCTGACGGCGATCATCACATAGGCGCCCGGAGCCACCTCGACGTGCGTCCGCGCGTAGTCCTCGTCGAGCGTGACGTTCGCCGTTTCGATGGTGAGCTTTCCGCCTTCCGGCATCGCGTCGCGGGCGTTGACGACAAGGTTCATCAGCACCTGATGCATCTGTCCCGGATCGACTTCGACAAGGCCGATCCCCGCGCCGAACGCGAAGGAGAGCTCCACGTCCTCGCCGATCACCCGCCGGAGCATCCGTTCCACCGCCGCGATCGTTTCGTTGAGATCGACGACCTTGGGCTGGATGATCTGCTTCCGGCTGAACGCAAGGAGCTGTTGCGTCAGATCGCTCCCGCGCGTCGCCGCGTCGACGATTTCCTTGACGTCAAGGCGCATCGGATCGTTCTCGTGGATCTCGCCAAGAAGAATCTCGGCGCGCCCGGCGATGACCGTCAAAAGGTTGTTAAAGTCGTGCGCCACGCCGCCGGCCAGCCGCCCGATCGCCTCCATCTTCTGGGACTGCCGGAGCTGTTCCTCCGTCTTGCGAAGGTCCGCCTCGGTTTTTTTCCGCTCGGTCAGGTCGGCGATAAACGCGATGTTGTACGGGCTTTCCAGGGCGGAGACGCCGACGAGAATCGGCACGCGCCGCCCCGACTTGTGAAATACTTCCTTTTCCCACGGGGACACCACGCCGCGCTCGGCGAGTTGCCGGATGGCGGCCGCGTCGCCGTCGCGCCATTCGGGCGGCGTCTGTTCGGCCCAGTTCACGCGGCCTTCCTCAAATTCCTGCCGCGTATATCCCGTCATGGACAGGTACGCGTCGTTGACCTCGACGACATTCCCCTGCGTGTCGCCGACGGCGATCCCGATGATGCCCGACTCGGCAAGGCGCGCGAATCGCGCCTCGCTGGCCGACAGCGCCTTTTCCGCGCGCTTTTGTTCCGTGAGATCGACGACGATACCGACATTGTGTTTCCGGGTAAGCGACGCGATGCCGACCAGCACCGGAACGCGGGTTCCGTCTTTTCGGACATACTCCTTTACCCAGGGGCGCGCGATGCCGGTGGTCTCGAGCTGTTTCATGGCCGAGGCGTGCGTGTGCCGCCATTCCGGAGGCGTCAATTCCGTCCAGCGAAGTTTTCCCGCCGCGAGGTCGTCCCGCGTATAACCGATCAGGTCGAGGAAGGCGTCGTTGGCTTCCTCGATCGCCCCTTCGATCGTCGTGATGACGACGCCCACGATTCCGGATTCGAGGATGCGCGCGAACCGTCGCTCGCTGCGCCGCAATCGGCGCTCCGCCTCGCGCGCTTCCGTCACGTCGTGAAACACGAGAACCACGCCGCCGATACCGCGATCCTCGTCCAGGATCGGCGCGCCGCTGTCGTCGATGGGCCGCTCGGTCCCGTCGCGCGAAAGGAGCACCGTGTGGTTCGCCAGCCCGACCACCACGCCCTCGCGCAGCACGCGCTCGACCGGGCTTTCGACCGGCTGCCGTGTGTCCTCGTTTTCGATCCGGAAGATGTCGCTGAGCGGTTTACCGCGCGCCTCGGCGAACGGCCACCCCGTCAGCCGCTCCGCGACCGGATTCATGCGGACGACCCGCGCGTCGGTATCCGTCGCTATCACGCCATCGCCGATGCTGTTCAGCGTTGTCGCGACGCTCCGCTCGCTCTCCGCGAGAGCGCGCTGGGCTTTCGCCCGTTCCTCCTCAATGCGTAACAGGGAGCGCGCGGTGAGACCGATCATCGCGCAAAGGGCCACGACGTTGGCGACCATGAAAAGCGCCAGGCCGAACTCCGTCCCGTAGAGCCCGCGGTGCTGGCCGTGCATCCGGATCCACCCCACGACAAACGGCACCATCACGGCGGCGGGGAGAAGCGCGCGCAGCACCATCCCCGTCGAGCCGTCGCTGTTGATGACCGCGACGATCCCCTTGTCGGGCCGATGCAGCAGCAACGCCGTCGCCGCGAGCAGAAGCGCCAGCGACGTGTGCAGCGCGATCGAGGAGAAAGGATAAACGCGATAAAGATCCTGGACGCCGTAGGCATAGCCCGAGATCGAGATGAACGCGACAAGCCAGGCCGCCGCGCCGAGCGTTTCGGAGAAGCCAAAACGCCGCCGCCCCACGGAAATGTCGGACACAAGCACGCCGGACGCAAGAAGGAGAAATACGAAGGCCGTCGCCTGCGACGGGCGGCCGGGAAACGCGCCGCCCGCGGCGCGGGTGGCGGCATCCGTAAAGAGCAGCTCGTCGATGCCGAGATTCACGCCGATGGCGTATTCAATAAAAGTCAGGCCGCAAATGATCAGTGCTATCGCCGCGCTGGCGTGGCCCACTTTTCGGCGCGCCGGCGACGCGTCGGGCTTGTGGAGGAGAAGGAGCGACGCGCCGAGAAAGGCGAATGAAAGTGCCGTGTTGGCCTTCATCGTCGCAAGGCCCGGGATGATGTAAGTAACGGCCGGAACGCCGAAAACCCAACCGAGGAACACGACGACGCCGGCGAAGTAAACGACCGCGCTCGCGGCGAACGACGCGACCCTCGCCCCGTTCACCGACCTTGCATGCACGCCGACAAATGGCCGCGCGTCATCTCGCCGTTCGGGCGGCGACGGTTGCGCGCCATCCCGCGGTCCGGGCCGCGGCGGCTGCGCGCGATCCCGTTCCTGCCTGCCGGACATCGGTAGCCTCCGGTATGTTATTAAGCCAACAAATAATAGCGCGGCGCGACCCGGTGCGCGAGAGCCAAACGGACGTTCGGCATTCCCAGGTCTGTAACCGCGACCGCAAGGGAGCGGGTAGGCGCCGAACGCAATCCTCGACGCGCGCGAACGGTGTTGCGCGCGAAAAAGAAAAGTCGGCGAAAACATCGCCGACGCACCTAAGCCGAAATCGTCTTGCGAAAGGGGGGACTCGAACCCCCACGTCCTTGCGGACACTGGACCCTGAACCCAGCGCGTCTACCAATTCCACCACTTTCGCGTCCCGCGGACCGGGAGAACATCAATAAGGCCGGGGCCGCGTGATGTCAACGCGCGAAACGGGATTCGACGATCGCGGATCGAGGATCGAGGCGTGAACAAACCGCGCGTCGGCATCCCGCCTTTCCACGAGCCAAATTCACGATCTCGTCCACAATCCGCAATCGCAAATCCGAAATTGCTCGTGCTAAACTTCCGCCGTGTTAACCCCCGTACGCATGGGAATCGCCATGGTGGCTCTTGCCGCCGCGGGCCTGGCTTCGCAGGCCGGTATCGCCGACGCGGGCGATCTCGCGCGTTTTCTGTCGTTCGCGACCGGCTCGGTCCGCGAGGGATTTCGCGAGGGCGGGCCGGGACCGATCGTGGCGTTGTTCGTCGCGCCGTTTCACGCGCTCGGCGCCCTCGCCGAGGCCCGCGCGGGGGCGCTTGGTCTGGCCGTTCCCTCCGATCCCACGGCCGGCGCCGGACCGCTCGGGCAGTACTCGCTTGTCGCCTCGGCGTGCGCGATCGCCGCGAGCACGCTGTTCGTCCATCTCATCGCGCTCGAGCTGGGCTGTCGCCCGTTTTCGGCCGCGATCGGAGCCGGCCTGTTCGCGTTCGCGACGCTCGCCTTTCCGCAGACCGGACGCATCACGTCCGCGCCGTTCTCGACGCTCATCGTGCTCGCGTTTTTTTACGCCTATCTGCGCGTGCGCGCCGGATGGGACCGGCCCGCGCATCTGGCGCTGCTGGCGCTCGCCCTGTTCGCGGCGCCGCTCGTGTCGCTTGAGATGGCGCTCGCCACGCCGATTCTCTATTTCCTCGCGGCGATCCAGGGGCCGCTCCTGGCCAAACGCAGCCGTGCCGGTTTGCTTGTCGCCGGCGCGGCGCTGTCGGGCTTGGCGCTGCTTATCGCGACCGCGCCGGGCGGCGCGGGGGAGCTTGTCGCCCAGGCGGGCGCGCGCATGGACCGGTTTTCCGGTTCGGCGGCCTTGCGGCTCCTGTTCATGGGCGCGCATCCGTCCGCGTGGTTCGAGGCCGCGACCTCGCTGCCGCCAAGCCTTGCGGCCAAACGTGCGCCCGGGCTGTTGCTTTCGACTCCGTTTCTCGTCTTCGCGCTTTTCGGAATCCTGAACCTGCGGGCGGAGGGTCTTCTGCGTCGCCCGCTCTACGCGCTGCTTCTCCTTTTGACCGCGCTCTTCGCGATCGCCGCGGCCGCGCCCGTCGCGGAAACCGGACGCGGGGCCGAGGACGTCGCGCGCCTTCTGCCGTTTATCGCGCTGGCGTGCGTGCTGGTGGCGAGCTTCGTCGATTTCCACCTCCTGACGATGAGATCGACGCTTCTCAAGCTTCCGCTTCTGCTGGCGTTCGTTTACGCAGCCGCGCTGTCCGTGCACCACCAGTTCGCCACGATCGTGCAACGCACGCTCGCGCACCCCGATGTCTTTCGCACGCTGCCTCTTTCGCCCTTACCCGTTGACGCGGCATCGCCGGGCGCGTCGCGGATCGTCAGCCTGATCTTCCCCGCCCTCGGCAACCTGCCCTGGCTGCTGCCGCCGGCGATCGTGGCGTTGGCGCTTCCGCTTTTCGCGCGGCGCTGGCTCGATCGACGGCCCATCGCCACGGAGCGCGCCGCGCGCGCCGCATCCGACGAGCCGCCTCGGCGCGACCCCCGCGACCTTCCCCAGCGCGTGTGGCGCGCCGACCGTCCGGTGCGACGGATTCCCGAGCGTGCCCAATACGAGAAATTGCTCGCGCGCGACGCTAAAAGGCTCGGAGTCGACATCGATCCGCCGCACAACCGGCGCGCGGCCGACCGCGTCGATCAGGATGAATCGCCGGACGATGGCGATCCCGCGCGCGCGGGCGCAGCGTCGGCAAGAGAATCGGACGAAGACGAGCTGCTCGATCGCTGGACGCGCCTTGGCGATTCGGACAAATGACCGTGACGAGCACGCCCGACATGGCGCGCCACGAAGCGCCCCTTCCGTCGCCCGGCGACGCGCTTCCGCCGCCGCTGCATAAACGCCCGCGCGGGATATGGCGGGCCCGGGGGCGTTACGCCGCTGTGCTGCTCGGCTACGCGGTCGTCACGATTCCCTACGCGATGATGTATTTCTCGTTCGGATTCATTTCGCGCGGCCTCGCGTATCGTCTCATGCAGTCGTGGTCGCATCTGCTCATCGCTCTGGCCGGCGCGCGCCTGCATGTGGAAGGACGTTTTCGCCCGCGATGGGACCGGCCGTGCGTCGTCGTGGGGAATCATCTGTCGTATCTGGATTTCGCCGTCGCGTTCGCCACCGTGCCGATCCAGGTTTTCTTCATCGCGACGCGCGGGATCCGGCGCATCCCCATCGTCGGCGCCGCGATGGCGCGCGCGGGGATGATGTTCATCGACCGCAAGTCGCGGCACGCCGCCATCGCGACGATGCGCCAGGCCATCGACCGCATCGACGCCGGCGCGGCGGTGCTGTCGTATCCCGAAGGCGGCATCAGCCGCGACGGCACGCTCGGCGCGTTCAAGTCGGGGTTGTTTCGCCTGGCGATCGAGGCGGGCGCCGACGTGGTGCCGTTGGTGCTGCGCCAAACGCACACCGCGCTTGATCCCATCAACAAGACCTGCGCGCCTGGGCGCATCGAGGCGGAGTTTCTCGATTCCGTTCCGACCGACGGTCTCGTTCCCGCGCAGGCGGGCGAGCTGGCCGCGATCGTGCGCGAGCGGATCGCCGCCGCGTACGGCGACGGGGCGCTCCGTGGCGTGGGCCGCCCGCTTTACGTGATGCCGTCGGTGTGGGGGCGGGAGAAGAAAAAATAGTCGCAAGTGCGCGTGCGTTTTTCTCGACGGTACACAGAGGACACCGGGGAGACACGGAGAACACGGGGGGGGCGTGTCGTCTGGCGTTCCGTGGCGGCATTGGCGATGATCTTCCAGCCTTCTCTCTCCGTGTCCTCCGTGGCTACTCCGTGCTCCCTGTGTACCGCCGACAAAAAAAATCGCCCGCTGCTTTCAGCGGGCGATTGACGAGCCATACGCATACAGAGACCGGAGCGCCCAAGGCGCCCGGCGGCCGGGATCAGTTCGAGATCACGATCGTTTCCTCACAGACCTCGGGGCGTCCCTGATAAAGCACTCGTCCGATGAATTTCCCGGTCTTGGTGTCCTGCTCGTGAATGGATACCACCATCCCCTTCGAATACGGACGATCATGATAGTCCAGCACGAGGACAAGGTTCTTTTCCGCCAGACTTCCGCGCAAAAGGGCCGTACCCCTGTACGTAATCGTGTCGAATGTCACGGTGTACTGGGCACGGCGTGTATGTTGCTCGTTGCTGAGCAGGATGGAACCGACCCCTGAATACACATGGCCGTCCGGTGACTTCCCATGGATGGTCATCGGATACGTTGAAATCTGACTGATGGTCTCCACCATGGGGGCGACGATGCGTTGCCCCTCGAGGGAGCCGGCCGGTCGACGCGACGCGGGGACCCTCTTTGCGGGCGCGGCGGCCGAAGAGGATTGCGCCGGCTTCTTGGCCGCCGTCCTTACAGGAGCCGGCTTGGTAGGTGACGCCTTGGGAGCTTTCGCCTTGGGCGCCGCGGGTTTCTTGGCAGCGGGCTTCTTGGCCGGAGCCTTCTTGGCGGCCGGCTTTTTCGCCGCGGGCTTCTTCGCGGCCGGCTTCTTGGCGGCCGGCTTCTTCGCCGCGGCCTTCTTGGCCGGGGCCTTCTTGGCCGGAGCCTTTTTCTTGGCGGGGGCCTTCTTGGCCGGAGCCTTCTTGGCGGCCGACTTCTTGGCCGGAGCCTTCTTGGCGGTCGCCTTCTTGGCCGGGGCCTTCTTGGCGGCGGGCTTCTTGGCCGCGGGCTTTTTCTTCGCGGTCTTACCCGCGGAGCCCGCGCCCTTCACGACGGCGCGCCCCGAAGCCTTCTTCGCGGGCTTCTTGGCGGCGGGCTTCTTGGCCGGGGCCTTTTTCTTGGCGGGCGCCTTCTTGGCGGCCGTCTTCTTGGCCGGAGCCTTCTTCGCGACGGTCTTCTTGGCGGCCGGCTTCTTGGCCGGGGCCTTCTTCACGGCGGGCTTCTTCGCGGCGGGCTTCTTGGCCGCCGTCTTCTTGGCCGCGGGCTTTTTGGCCGCGGGCTTCTTGGCGGCGGGCTTCTTGGCCGCCGGCTTCTTGGGAGCCGCTTTCTTTGCCACGCTCGTGGACTTCCTGGTGGCCGTCTTCTTCATCGCCATTCAGCCTACCTCCTCTTTCCGGTTACGGTTGTTTGTGCAGACTGCCTGGAGCGGGGCTCGAACCCGCACGACCTTTCGGTCACAGGATTTTAAGTCCTGCGCGTCTGCCAGTTTCACCATCCAGGCGGAGATGAACAAAACCTTTGTTCATCCGCCGACGCCTGTCAACGAAATCGGTGCCTCGAGGGATTCGGCTTGACGGCCAAGATTCCATCCGAGGTCCGAGAACCTGGCGCGCCGGGCGCGCCTTTTGTCGCCTGCCGGGTCGGACGGCCCGCATCGTTGCGCGATTGCGGCTTGGCCGTCCGAGGCGAGTCGATCACCTCGTATGCGCCGCGTTTTTTTTCCACGGCATCGTTTCCGCTGTTCTTGGGCGCGCACTATAACAACCTACTAGATGTGGTGTCAATTTCTTTTTTCAAGCCCGACACGTTGATTTGCGCTTTTTTTTCGCCCTCGCACCCCCGATCGCCGGATAAATGTCAACCGGAGACCCAAAATATGCGGCCCGCCGAAAAAATTCGCTCGCCGGCCGCCCGGCGCGGCAGGCCGCGGATCCGCAAACGCCGCGCGGCCCAAGCGTGACGCGAAGGGCGCGCGCCGCCTTGACCGCGAATGGGGCACGGGATAAACGGGGTGCTTGCCTGGGCCGCGGCCTTTTCCTCGCCGGGGGTGAAATTTCTTGCGCAAACGAACGCATATGTGCGGCGAACCGCGGATCGAACACGCCGATCGCACCGCCGTGATTCACGGGTGGGTCGCCAAACGTCGCGATCTTGGCCAGATCATTTTCCTGGACGTGCGCGACCGCACCGGCGTCGTGCAGGCCGTGATCGACCCGGATCACGCGCCCGCCGAGGCGATGAGCCTTGCCAAATCCGTGCGCGCCGAATTTGTCGTCAGCATCGTCGGCAACGTGCGCCTTCGCCCGGAGGGCACGCGAAACGCGCAGCTTCCGACAGGTGAAGTCGAAGTCCTCGTCAACGAGCTGCACGTGCTCAACGTCGCCGAGCCGCCGCCGTTCGTCATCGCGGACGACGTGGACGCCGGCGAGGACACGCGCCTGCGTTACCGGTATCTCGACCTGCGCCGCGCGCCGCTGCAGCGCATCCTCATGCGGCGGCACGAAGCCGCGCGCATCGTGCGCAATTCCCTGTCCGACCTCGGCTTCCTGGAAATCGAGACGCCGGTGCTCACCAAGAGCACGCCGGAGGGCGCGCGCGACTACATCGTGCCCTCGCGCATCTTCCCGGGGCAGTTCTACGCGCTGCCGCAAAGTCCGCAGATCTTCAAGCAACTCCTGATGGTGGCGGGGTTCGACCGCTATTTTCAAATCGTGAAGTGCTTCCGCGACGAGGACCTGCGCGCGGATCGCCAGCCCGAGTTCACGCAGATCGACATCGAGGCGAGCTTCGTCGAACGCGAGGACATTCTGGCGTTCACCGAGGCGATGATGGGCGAGCTTCTGCGAAAGGCGATCGGCCACGAGATCCCGGCGCCGCTTGACCGAATCTCCTACGGGGAGGCGCTTTCGCGCTGGGGCTCGGACAAACCGGACCGCCGCTTCGGTCTCGAGCTTTCGGACCTGGCGGGGATTTTTGCCGGGACGGAATTTCGCGTGCTGCGCGGCGCCATCGACGCCGGCGGCGACGTGCGCGGCATCCTCGCGGCCATCCCCGACGCCTCGCGCAAACGCATGGACGAATTGACCGACCACGTGAAGCTCTACGGCGCGGCCGGGCTCGTCTGGATGAAGTTCGCCGAGGGCGATTGGACCGGTGGACAGGCGAAGTTCTTCTCGGACGACGAGAAAAAACGCCTGACCGTAAACCTTTCCCCAAGCGAGGGCGACACGCTTGCGATCGTCGCCGGCAAGCCGAAGGTCGTATTCGACGCGCTCGGCGCGCTTCGCCTGAAGCTCGGGCGCGAGCTTGGCCTCATCGACGAGGCGCGGCAGGATCTTTTCTGGGTGATCGACTTCCCGCTTCTGGAGTGGAGCGAGGAGGATGGGCGCTTCTACGCGATGCACCATCCGTTCACGAGTCCGCGGCCGGACGACATCGGGCTGCTCGATACCGAGCCGGGCAAGGCGCTCGCCAACGCGTACGACATGGTCTGGAACGGCTACGAGATCGGCGGCGGATCGATCCGAATTCACCGCGCGGATGTGCAAAACAAGATGTTCCGCGCGCTTTCGATCGGCGAGGATGAGGCGCGCGACAAATTCGGGTTTCTCCTCGACGCGCTCAAGTACGGCACGCCGCCGCACGGGGGCATCGCACTCGGGCTCGACCGAATCGTCATGCTCCTGACCGGCACAACGAACATCCGCGACGTGATCGCGTTTCCCAAGACAGCCAAGGCCAGCGACCTCATGGCCGGGTGCCCGAGCGGCGTGTCGGAAGACCAGCTCGAAGACTTGGGCATCCGCATCAAGAAACTGACGACCGGATAGGGCGAACATGGCGACACACACAACCATCGCGGATATCGCAACGCACGTCGGCCAGGAGGTCGAAATCCGCGGCTGGCTCTACGCCCGGCGCTCCAGCGGCAAGCTGCACTTCCTTCAGGTCCGCGACGGAACGCAGACGATCCAGTGCGTCATGTTCAAGGGCAATTTCGACGAGGAGACGTTCAAGTTCGCCGATCGCCTGCCGCAGGAGTCCGCCGTCGTCATCACCGGCAACGTCCGCGAGGATTCAAGGAGCCCGATCGGATTCGAGATCGACGTCACCGGAATTAGCGCGACGCCGAACGCGGAGGAATACCCGATCTCGCCGAAGGAGCACGGCGTCGATTTCCTGATGAACCACCGCCACCTTTGGATGCGCTCGAAGCGCCAGCACGCGATCCTGCGCGTGCGCCATCAGCTCATCCGCGCGATCCGCGACTATTTCGATACCAACGGCTTCACGCTCATCGACGCGCCAATCCTCACCGGCAACCCCTGCGAGGGCACGACAACGCTGTTCGCGACGGACTACTTCGGCGAGAAGGCGTATCTCTCGCAGTCCGGCCAGCTCTACATGGAGCCGGCGTGCCAGGCGTTCGGCAAGGTATATTGCTTCGGCCCGACGTTCCGCGCCGAAAAGAGCAAGACGCGCCGCCATCTCACCGAATTCTGGATGGTCGAGCCGGAAGTCGCCTTCATGGACCTGCACGGCGACATGGACCTCGCCGAGGACTTCCTTTGCTTCGTCGTCAGGCGCGTGCTCGACACGTGCCGCGCGGAGCTTGCGGCCGTCGAGCGCGACATCGCGCCGCTCGAAAAGGTGCAAAAACCATTTCCACGCATCTCCTACGACGAGGCCGCGCGGATCATCGCGGCGAGTAACGATTCGTACGAGGTGCCGTTCAACTACGGCGACGACCTCGGCGCGGAACACGAGACGACGATCTCAAGCGCCTACGACCGCCCGGTTATGATTCACCGCTATCCCGCCGCCGTGAAGGCGTTTTACATGAAGAAGGATCCGGAAAATCCGGACAAGGCGCTGTGCGTCGATGTGATCGCGCCCGAGGGTGTCGGCGAGATCATCGGCGGCGGCCAGCGCGAGGACGACTACGAGACGCTGCTCGCGGCGATCGACCATCACGGCCTCTCGCGCGAGGACTTCTCGTGGTATCTCGACGTGCGCCGCTACGGCTCCGTCCCGCACGCGGGCTTTGGCCTTGGCGTGGAACGCACCCTCGGTTGGATCTGCGGCCTGCACCACGTGCGTGAGTCGATCCCGTTCCCGCGCCTGCTCGGCCGGCTGACGCCGTGACCGACGCGCCGGGCTCTCGCGCGGGCGCGTCCGAAGCAGGCGGGACGCCTGCGCTCCCGGCGCCGACACACCATTCGTCTTCCGCAACTGACCCCCCGCGCAAAAAGCGCGCGCGCGGTTTCAAGATCTTTCTCGGCGTCGTCCTCGTGTTCATCCTGTTTCGCGCCGGCATCGCGATCCTTCGCACGCAGCCGCGCGGCGCCGATGACGCGGGGCTGCTGATCTCCGCGCCGGCGCTGTTTGTTTACGACGGCCCCGGCAACCTCGTGGCGATGGTGCGCGGCGACGCGCCCGAGGGGCAAGCCGTCGAACGCAAGGCGCCGTTCAAAAGCGCGGCGCTCGGCCACGCACGCGATGTAATCGTCCACCTGCCGCCGGGCGTCGAGCGCGCGGACGGCGCGCCGATCGTGTTTTTCTTCCCCGGCTATCTCGATCGCCCGCAGCATCTCGCGCCGATGGTCGTGCCCGTTGTGGACGCGCTTGTCGGCGCGGGCGCTCTGCCGCCGGTTGTCGTCGTCATACCCGATCTGTCGCTCGGCGGCGCGGGCGAGGACAATCCCGCGACGCCGGACATCGACGAGCGCCTCGGCTCCTGGGGCGTCGATTCGAACCGTGGTCTGTACGCCACCTATATAAAGGAAGAGCTGATCCCCTTTGCGCGTGCCCAATTCGGCGCGTCGAGCGATCCCGCCCTCACCGCGCTCGTCGGATTTTCGGCGGGCGGATTCGTGGCGCTGAACCTCGCGCTGAAAAATCCCGACCTTGCGCACAACGTCGCGGGCATCGCGGCGACCATCGACGCGCGCTATTCCATCGACGGCACGCACCTGGCGCCGTACGACCCCGCGCGCTACCGCCCCATCGCCGACGACGATCCGAACCGGCCGGTGTTGCGCGCCGGCGCGATGGGCACGTTCACCGACGAGTGGGCGTATTGGCCGGTATTCGACAGCGACAAGACCCCCGGGCCGGTCTGGCAAAAGGACCGGCCGGTGTGGCAGCGCGTGCGTTCGGAGAATCCGATGGACCTCGCCGCGAAGCCCGGCGACCTTTCCGCGATGCGCTTTTTCCTCGTCGCCGGGCGCGCCGACAATCTGTTCTTCCAGCACCACATCCCGCGCTTCGCGGAACTGGTGCGCGAACGCGGCGCGAGCGTCGCGCCGGACGACCTCGTTCGCCCGGGAAACCATTCGCCGGTGTTCCTCGCCGCGCAACTTCCGTCCGCGTTTGCGTGGATCGGGGAGCGTTTCGCGGAAGAAGGCTTACGCGCAGACGCCCAGAACGCGGTGGGCGCGGAAACTACGGATAATTCGGCGGAACACGGCGAACACGGCGAACACGGAGAAGACACGGAGGAAACGGCGGGGTAGGGTTTCATCGGAGCGCGTGGGGTGCGACGTTACTTGCGCGATTCCACTGTCCATTGCGTCCATTCCGTCCATTGGGTCCATCATGTCCATCAAGGCGTTTCTCTTTCCGCTTCTGGCCGCGCTTCTTGCCCTTGCCGCCGGCTGTGGCTGCGGCGATGACGACGACTCCTCCGCGACCGTCGACGACGATGCGGCGGACGATGACGCCGATGACGACGACACGATCGGCGACGACGACTCCGCGCAGGACGACGACGCGGTCGATGACGATGACGCAGGCGACGACGACATCTCCCCGCCGTGCGCCGACGGCGAAACGCGCTGCGACGGCGCCGCGCGGATGATCGAGGAATGCGACGGCGGCGTGTTCGTCGCGACGTACGACTGCCTCGCCGGAGAGGGCCGCTACTGCGAGGAAGGCGAGTGCGTCGACCGGTGGAGATTCAACGCCCCCGTGATCGACGACTGCGCGGCGGATCCCGACGCCACGCCGGCGACGCTCGCGCAAAAGGCGGCGTATTACGACGACATCGCCGCGCGCCTGCACATCCACCCGGATCACAAGCGGATCCACCACGTGACGCTCGACGAAGGCGCCGACGAGCAGACCGCGACGTGGCAAGACGTCATCGACTGGCACACCGGCGAAAACGACGGCTTGTGGACGGGTCTTTTCATCGCCTCGCAGGCGTTTCGCTACGCCGCGACGCACGATCCCGATGCGCTGGCGATGCTGCGAGTCCTGGTGGACGGCCTGCGCGACGGCATGGAGATCACCGGCGTGCCCGGGCTGTTCACGCGCGAGTTCATCACGCCCGGAATCGCCGGGATGAGTTGCCCCGCGGACGTGACGCGCTACATCCCCGACGTGGAGAAAGACGACAACAAGTGGGTGAAGGTCGATACCGACGGCGCGATTTTGGTGTACGACGCGAATGAGGCTGACTTCGTCCGCACGACGCACTTCGTCCCCGCGCGATTTGCGGGCTATTGCTGGCTCGACAACGTCAGCCAGGACGAATACGCGGGGCATCTTCTCGCGCTAGGATCGATCGTGAAGCTCGTCGATGATCCAGACGTCCGCGCCGACGCGGTGGACATGGCCGAAAAAGTCGCGCGGCACCTGTTGGACAACGACATGGCGTTCGTCGATTGGGACGGGCGCATGACCGAACACGGCCGCGAGTGGCCCGGCGCGCTGACGGACTTTCCCGGTTACAACACCATTCTCGGACTGAACCCCGTGAAGATCGGCGCGGTCGCAAGCGGCGCGGCGGACCTTGTCGATTATTACGACAACTGCCTGTTGCAGCGCGACGGCCCGGTGAAGTGCATCGACCAGTATTTCGCGCCGCCGCTGCCGTTCGATTTCTGGCTCGGCCTGCCGGGGCTCTACATCGGCCGCGACGCGTGCAAGAGCAACTGGAACAATTTCGCGATGTATTTCGCTAATATCTTCACGTTGATCTGGTACGAACACGCGCATCTGGACCTGCTCGAAAACATGCAGGCCCTGCTCGAGACGCAAGTCTTTTATCACGGTGACAATGCGCGCGAGATGGCCAATCAGCACAACGCGGCGTGGGCGCTCATTTACGCGTCGATGAAAAACCTCGCGCCCGGCTCGACGGGGCACGACACCGCCGCGATCGAGGATGCGGTCTGCCAGTTGCAGCGATTCCCGGAATCCAAGGCGCAGCCCGAGATTCACGTCGGCGAGGCCGAATATCCGACCGACTTCACGTGCGAGAGCCGCTTTGACGGCGAGTATCTCACCTTCGACCCGGTGCCCGTGCACCAGCGCTGCCCCAAAACGTTCACCTGGTGGTCAAATCCCTACGAGCACCAGGACTGCACCGCCAACCCGCGTTCCATCCGCCATCCCGCGGACTACCTGCTGCCGTACTGGATGGCGCGATACTTCGGGTGGATCGGGGCTGATCGTTAGGAAACAGGAAGTAGGAAATAGGAAAGAGGAAATAGGAAAGAGGATCGCGCGTTCGGAAGGGCGCGCGTTTTTTCGGCGGTACACAGCGGGCACAGGGAAGACACCGAGGGCACGGAGCGAAAGTGTCTGGCGCCGCGAACGCGCGTCGTCATCCCGCGTTTTTTTTCGGCGGTACACAGAGGGCACAGGGAAGACACCGAGGGCACGGAGCGAAAGTGTCCGGCGCCGCGAACGTGCGTCGTCATCCTGAACGTCGTGCGTCGTCATCCCGAACGTCGTGTGTCGTCATCCCGAACGTCGTGCGTCGTCATCCCGAGCGTCGTGCGTCGTCATCCTGAGCGTCGTGCGTCGTCATCCTGAGCGAAGCGAAGGATCTGGCTCGCCTCGGTTGGCGCGAAGCCGTCAGCAGGGGCCGGCCAGATCCTTCGGCTCGCTGCGCTCGCCTCAGGATGACGAACACCGCTGCGCTCGCTTCAGGATGACGAACGCCGCCCCGCTCGCCGCACGACGATCTCAAAGCGCCGCGATGGGCTCCCCGTCACCTAGCCTTCCCGACTATTCCCTCCCTCCGTGTCTTCTCCGTGCCCTCTGTGCACCGCCGAAAAAAAACGCGCGCCCTGGCGGACGCGCGATCCTCTTTCCTCTTTCCTCTTTTCTTTTTCCTACTTCCTCGCCTAGTTCTCGATGACGAGAATCTCGATGCGCTCGTTTCTCGCGCGGCCTTCGGGCGAGGCGTCCGACGCGATCGGGAACGCGGAGCCGTAGCCGCGCCAGGCCACGCGTTCGCTAGCGATGCCGCGTTCGTACAATTCGCCCGCCGCGGCCTTGGCCTGTTCGGCCGAGCGCGCCCGGTTCGCCGCTTCGTCGCCGCCGCCGGCGGTGTGCGCCTGGATCTCGATCTTCACGCGGGGGTAGTCGGCAAGGAGCGCCGCGACCTCGGCGAGCATCGCGCGCGAGTCGGGCGACAGGACATCCTTGGCCTTGCCCATGAACTCGATCGGCGCGGGCGTCCAGACGATCGTGTCGGTCATCGTCACGCCGCTCGGGCGCCGCGCGAGGATGACCTCGGGCACGCCGTCCTCGTCGAGGATCCCGTTGATCGTTTCCGGTTCAAGGGGGGCGGCGTCGAGGTTGTCCGGCACGCCGTCGCGATCGGTGTCCGGATCGGTCGGGTTCGTGCGGTACTGCTTTACCTCCGCGCCGTCCTCGAGCGTGTCGCCATCCGAGTCCACCTGCAGCGGATCGGTGTAATAGACCTTCAACTCCTCGAAATCGATCAAGCCGTCGCCGTCCGTATCGTCCTTCAGCGGATCGGTGCGGAAGGCGTTGATCTCCTCGCCGTCCTTCAAGCCGTCGCCGTCGGTATCCGGATTGCGGAAGTCCGTCTTGTAAATCCGCGTCTCCTGATAATTCGTCAGCCCGTCCTTGTCCGTATCGTCCACATTGCTCGTCGCGGACGCGCCGCCGCCGCCTTCATACGCACGATCGAGCTTCGGCCACGCGAACGCGACCTCGCCGAATCCGCGATACGACGGATTGCCGATGCCCGCGTTCACGCCCGCGCCGCCGCCGACGGTGAAACTCACCGGCCCCGCGTAAAAGCGCGCGGCGACAAGGCCTTCCGTCGGCAATTCCGGATCGATTTCCTCGATGCCGTAATCCACGGTGCGCGCGAAAATCTCGCCCGTGATGTCGACCGCGCGGTGCAGATAAAGCGATGCGCCCGCGCCAAGTTCGACGCGGCCCGTCGGCTCGAAGCCGAGATCCACATCGGAATCGCCCATGCGAATGTAGCCGCCGTTCAGCACGATGTTCACGCGGTCAAAGCGCTTATCGATCACCAGGCGCGCACCGGTGTCGAACCCTTCCGCGCCGACGTAAACCTCTTCGTCGCCGTTCGGAATCGAAAACAGCGGCACGAGCGCGACGCCAACGCTCCCCGTCTTGTTTTCCAGGATGCGGAACTTCGCGGCGATGCGCACGTCGCCCGCCGCGGAATCAAGTTCCATTCCCGTGTCGGGAAACGCCTCGGACAGCGGAATATCCATATCCGTTCCGCCGGCCGTGTTGTAGTTGCCCGCGACGCCGATTTCGATGAAACGGAAAAACCCGGCGTACGCCATGAAGTCCGTCGTCATCAGGCGCTCGACGACCGCAAGCTCGTCGTTGTTCGGGAACTCGAACACGAGCGGATCCGAGGCGTAGCTGCTAGTCAGCGCGAATCCGAATTGCAGATGATCGAGCGTATCGGACGTGTAGAGCGTGACAAGATTGTTGCCGCCGATGGCGGGCTTGAAATTCTGGATGTCGATCGCGTGCGCCGGCCGTGCGGCAAGGACGCCAAGCGCCAGCACGAAAAGCGCCGCCGCCCGTCCGCGGCCGCGCTCTCGCGTTTCGATCGTTTCTGGAATTTGACCCTGCACAGCGTCGGCCATGCTAGCCGTTTGCCCCCCGGCGGAAAAGGTCTCGAAACCGGATTTCACGAAAAACCGCGCGGGCGCGCGTTACTTCCGGCGCCGGCGAACAATCACCGCGATCCACGTAATCAAAACGCCGAGCACCATCAGGGCGCTGCTCAACCCGGACGCCGCGCCACGGGATGACGCGCTGCATCCCCCGCAGCCTTCGTCTTCGTCCTCGCCCTGGTCCGGCGGATTCACCGTGTCGATCTCCGGCGTGTTCTCGCCGACCTCGCCGACCGCCGTCCCGCGCGCGCCGTGGCTGTCCGTCAGGCGAAGGACGATGTCCTCGCGAAGCCCCGAGGTGTGCGTGTAGGTGAACTCGACTCCCGAAAAGCGCGAGCCGTCCGAGATCACCCAATCGACGCGCGGCACATCGTCGCCGTCCGGGTCAGAAAGGTTCGCGGCGCGCAGGTGATAGACGTTGTCGCCCTCGTGCGTCACGACGATATCGGCGCTCGGCGGATTGTTGCCCGAAAGCGGCAGCGCCTCCCATGTGACAACGGCGCCGCCGCCGTTCGGGAACGTGCCGGGGTCCGAGCCCTCCGGCACGGTGACGTTGACGTACAACACGACCTCGCCGTTTTCGCCCACGCCCACCTGGCCGATTGCCGTTTCCTCGCCCGTCGCCTGGTCCGCGATGCGATATCCCGACGCCGTCGGCGCGAGGTTGAAGACGGCGACGCCCGTCATCGGTTCCGGAAGCGCATTACGCACCGTTACCAGGCTGTGCGTGTTCGTCCCGTCGTTGCCGTAGGTTTCGATGGAAAGGTTGCCCGCCGGCACGCTTTCGAGATTCGCGTCACCGGAAAAATCGGCGTTTTCGATCGCGCCGTCGCGCACGGTCATCAGGCGGTAGCCCCAGGAATCGCCTTCGCCGCGAACGGTGCCCGCGAGCGTCGTCGTGTGAACGAAATCGATCGGCCCGCCCGCGGTCACGCCCGTCGGCCCGCCGAGCGCGTTGTCGATTTCCTCGCCGCTCGCGAAATGTTCGGTCGCATCCTCGTGCGTGTGGCCGAGGAGAACCGCCGTCACCCTGCCATCCGCGAACGCGCGCAGAAGGGCCTTGCCGCGGTTGGCGCCCGGCGTCTCGTCGGTCAGGTCGTCCCCGGGATCCGAATCCCACGCGCCGTCGATCTGCCACGTCGGCAGGTCGGTCACCGCCTCGTTCGCGGGCGGCTCCTCGTTCGGAAGATACGGCCCGCGCGGGTCGTGATGCAAAAAGGTAATCGTAGGCAGGTCGCGGTCGGCCGCATTCGCCAGGTCCTTGCGCGCGTAGTCCAGTTGCAGGCTCGAGACGTACCCGCCGGAGTTGTCCGCGAGGATTTCCGTGCCGGACATTGCGGCGGTGCGGCGGGCGCGCGTGCCGTCCGCGGAATCGAGGCCGAGAAAATGCACGCCGCCGAAATCGAACGAGAACCATCCCGGCCCGACGATGCGTTTGTAGAACTCGACGCCGTCGGTGCGGTATTCGCCGCCCGCGGGGTACGCCAGCGCGTCGCGATCGCCCGGCACGATGAAGATCGGCGTGCGGGACTGCTGCATTTCGTCGTGCACGAATCCAGCCGCGCGGTTGTAGTCGTTGCCGAGCGTCAGGTCGCCGGTGGCCACGGCGAACGCGGGGCGAAGGAACGCGAGCTCCTCGCGAAACACCTGACGCACGATGCCGCGCGCCTCGTCGTTCGGGTCAAACCACGGGTAGCTATTGTCCGAGGCCGCGAAGCCCGTCGCGCCGCTTGGGTGATCGATATCCGTCAGGTGCACGATGCGAAAGGTTTCGCCCGGATGACGCACGGCGACGGCGTTCGCCTGCATGTCCTCGAAAAAGCGCGTTTCGACCTCGATGTTGTACGTGTCCGCCGGAAGGCGATCGGGCAGGCGCAGCGTCACCTCATGGATGAAGTGCGCCCAGTTGAAGGTCACGTCCTCGACAAAGAGGGAATACTTCTGGCGCACCTCCTCGCCGATTGGTTCACGCCCGACTTCGGTTTCGATCGCGGTCGTCAGGAAGACGCGCCAATCCGTCACCTTGCGCACCGAGTCGGGATTCCGGTAACGCACGAGCATCTTGAACGTTTCGCCGGGTTCGACGAGCGCGGGCATGCCGAGCACGGGATAAAAAATGTTTTCGATGCGGTTGAAGATCGGCTGCGTGCTGGCTTCGTCAAAGACGGGGTAGTTGATGCCGCCGGACCCGGTGATGCCGTACGGAAATCCCATGACGGACACGAACGAGTCAGCCTGCACCCCCGCGGCGGCGGCGACAAACGCGATGACGGCGAAAATTCGAGCGATTCGGGCGCATAAGGTCATCGGAACCACCAGTTTCAAGGACGGGTCGGCATCATGGAAATGGCCGGGTTGCCTGTCAAGGAACGCGCGCGTGAAACGACCGATGCTGCAGGGATTCTATTGAGTGCGTCGCACGAACGCGGAAAACGACGGTTTTCCGCAAGTTCTTGCGTACGCTCATTTTTTCGCTTGACCTTGGAGTTTGCTCCAGGGTGTATCGTGGCCGCGAAAGGTGGTTGTCATGACCGAGTTGACCATTGGACAGGTTGCGAAAGCCGCGGGGATCAGCGCCGACACCGTGCGTTTTTACGAGCGCAAGGGCCTTGTCGCCGCCCCGCGGCGAAAGCCGTCCGGGTATCGCCAATACTCGCCGGACGCCGTGCGTCGCTTGAGGTTCATCGCGCACGCGAAGGAACTCGGTTTCACACTCAAGGAAATCGACGAGTTGCTCGCCTTGCGCGTGGATCCGGACGCGACGTGCGCGGACGTTAAGGCGCGTGCTCTGGCGAAAAAGGAAATCATGGAAAAGAAGATCGCCGCCCTGACGCGGATGAAAAACGCCCTTGCCGGCGTCGCGAGCCGTTGCCGGGGCAAGGGTCCGACCGGGACCTGCCCCATCCTGGACGAGCTGGACAAGGAGAATGCCGATGAAAATTGAGCTGATTCATTTTGACGGTTGCCCGAATATCGACGCCGCGCGCGAGAATCTTCGCGCGGCCTTGAAGGGGCTTGGACTTACGCCAAAGTGGAAGGAATACGGCGAGGGCGGACCCGGTCTTCCGGCATACGCGCGAGGATTCGGTTCGCCGACGATCCTGATTGACGGCGTCGATATCGCGGGCGTCGCATCGGCAAGCCCGGACGCCGCCTGCCGCGTTTACGAACGCGCGGACGGGACGCTGTCCGGCGTGCCGCCGGTGGAGTTGATCCGTGCGGCGATTTCGGGCGTCGGGGCCGGGCAATCGTCGTCGTTCGGTTTGGCACGCCTGGCCGTTGTTCCGGGCATCGGGGTCGCGCTTTTGCCCAAGCTGGCATGTCCGGCGTGTTGGCCGGCCTACGCGGGGTTCCTGTCCGCGCTCGGTCTCGGTTTTCTGATCGAGGCGAAATGGCTGTTGCCGCTGACGGCCGTCTTTCTTGTCCTTGCCGTCGCCGCCCTCGGATACAAGGCGCGGGCGCGGCGCGGCTTCGGCCCGCTGGCGCTCGGCGTGGCGGCCTCCGCGCTCGTGCTGGTCGGCAAATTCGTATGGGATATCGATCGCGTGATGTATGCGGGCATCGCGACGCTCGTCGCGGCGTCGCTTTGGAACACATGGCCCCGGAAAGCCACTCACGGCAGTTCGTGCCCGATCCCCCACGCCCATCCGTCAGGCGGATAGGCGATCACCCGAAAGGAACTCGTGATGAGCAAAAAACGAAACATCGAAGTTTTCAGCGCGGGGTGCCCCGTCTGCCTGGAAACGGTCAAAATGGTTAACGATCTCGCCTGCCCGTCCTGTAACGTGACCGTTCGCGACATGAACGACGCGGGCGTCGCGGCCCGGGCGAAGGGCTACGGCCTTCGTTCGGTGCCGGCCGTCGTGATCAACGGCAAGGTGTCGGACTGCTGCGCCGGCGGGCCGGACGCCTCGGCGCTGATGCGCGACGGGCTGGGTCAACGGATCTCGTAAATCGACGGGCGTGGCGGCGCGGGAGGGCGGGTTACGGAACGTGCCCGTTTCCGGGCGCCCCGCCCTTGACATTCCGCCCCCCAAACGCTTATAAACCGGTCCCTTTCCGGGGCGGGGCTGCGCCTTGGGTACGCGATCGGTTCAAAGGAGTGCGTGATGTACGCCGTCTTTCAGGCGTCCGGCCGGCAATTCAAGGTCAAGGAAGGCGACACGCTCAAGCTCGATACGCTCGAGGGCGATCCGGGCTCGTCCGTGACGTTCGACAAGGTCTTGCTGCTTGGCGGCGACGACGCGATCAAGGTCGGAAGCCCGACGGTTTCCGGCGCGAGCGTTCAGTGCGAGATCGTCGATCACGGCCGCGCGCGCAAGGTCATCGTCTTCAAATACAAGCGACGCAAGGGCTATCAGGTCAAACGCGGTCATCGCCAGCACTACACCAAGGTGCGCGTGACGAAGATCAGCGCGTAGCGAGGACACAATGGCTCATAAAAAAGCAGGCGGCTCGTCCCGCAACGGCCGCGACTCCGCGGGCCGGCGATACGGCGTGAAGGTTTTCGGCGGGCAGAAGGTCAGCTCCGGCACGATCATCATCCGCCAGCTCGGCACGGTCATCCATCCGGGCACAAACGTGGGCGTCGGCCGCGACTGGACGCTCTACGCCAAGGTCGACGGCGTCGTGACGTTCGAGCGCAAGGACAAAAAGCGCAAGAAGGTCAGCGTGTATCCGCTGGAGCAGACCGCCTAAAGCGACTGACAATCGATCGCATCCAGACACGACTCGGCGCCGGAAACGGCGCCGTTTTTGTTTCCTGTAAGCGGTTGTTTTTGACCTGACGCGATGATGTCTTACGCGTTCGTGTTTCCGGTTCGGCCACGGACATCATGGACTCGATGGACAAGATCGACGCAAGGACGCACGCGCACTCCGCGCTCCACCTGCGTTCGCCCTCACTCTTCCTCGTCCTGCCCTTCATCCTCCGGTACGTCGCCGCCCGGGCCGAAATCGATCCCTCCTTCGGGCGCGTCTTCGGGCGCGGGCGTCGGCGTCGCGACATCCGCGGATTGAAGCGCGGCCGCTTCTTCGGGCGACAGGTATGCGCCGAAGTCGATAC
>JAIOHV010000126.1 GCA_019912885.1 bacterium | reverse complement strand
CCGCGGCCCGATCCGCCGGCCATCGCGTTCGTACGCGCCGGACGCGTCGCGACGATCGTTCCGCGCCTGCCGCACACGCGAAAAGGCGAGTGGGACAAAACCCTTTTGCGCCTGCCGCCCGGCGCGTGGCGTGACGTTTTCGCGAATGGAGAGCTCGCCGGCGAACGCGACGTGTCGCTTGCCGAAATCTGGAGCGAATTTCCCGTCGCGCTTCTGGTGCGATTGTAGGGGCGCGACGCGCCCCTTCCGGAGGACCCCATGATTCGGCGTGTCTCCCTTTGGGCGCCGCACGCGAAAAAGGTCGAGGTCGAAATCGACGGAACGCGCGCGTCGATGGCGCGCATTGCGCGCGGCATGACGGCGCACGGGATCGACGGCTGGTGGGCGTACGAGGACGAGCGCATCCGCGACGGCAGCGAATACGTCGTTTTCGTCGATGGCGACGGCCCAATCGCCGATCCGCGCTCGCGCGACCAGCCGCGCGGTGTGTTCGGTCCCTCGCGCGTGCGCGACATCCCGGCGATCGCGCGCGTCGACGCCGGGTTTCGTCCCGCCGCGCTCGCCGACGCGTTGATATACGAAATGCACATCGGGACCTTCACGCCCGAGGGCACGTTCGACGCCGCCATCGCGCGCCTCGATCACCTTGTCGATCTCGGCGCAACGCACGCCGAGCTCATGCCGGTCAATCAGTTCTCCGGCCCGCGCGGATGGGGATACGACGGCGTGTTTCTTTTCGCGCCGCACGATCGCTACGGCGGCCCGGACGGACTGGCGCGATTCGTCGCCGCCTGCCACGAGCGGAACATCGGCGTCATTCTCGACGTCGTTTACAACCACCTCGGCCCGGAAGGAAACGTGCTCCACCGGGTCGGCCCGTATTTCACGCACAAATACAAATCGCCCTGGGGAGACGGCATCAACTTCGACGGCCCCGGCTCGGACGAAGTGCGCCGGTTTGTCATCGACAACGCGCTGATGTGGCTTGGCGAGTACGGCATCGACGCGCTGCGCATCGACGCGGTGCACGGCATTTTCGATCAATCCGCGACGCACATCCTCGAGCAGCTCGCGATCGAAGTGGACGATCTCGCCGCGCGCTCGGGACGAAGGCTCGACCTCATCTGCGAGTCCGACCTCAACGATCCGCGCCTCGTGCGGCCACGGGAGCAGGGAGGTTTCGGCCTCGCGGCGCAATGGAACGATGACTATCACCACGCGCTGCACGCGGTGCTGACGGGCGAGCGCACGGGCTACTACGCCGACTTCGGCCGCCTCGCCGACATCGCCCGCGCGCTCGAGCGCAATTTCGTCTATGACGGCCGCGCCTCCGCGTTCCGCGAACGGACTTTCGGCCGCGACGCGTCAGACCTGCCCGGCGACCGCTTCGTCGGCTTCATCCAGAACCACGACCAGATCGGCAACCGCGCGCGCGGCGATCGCCTCTCGTCGATCGTCGATGTCGCGCGCGTCAAGATCGGCGCCGCGCTCGTTTTCGCCGCGCCGTTCACGCCGATGGTGTTTCAGGGCGAGGAGTGGGGCGCATCGACGCCGTTCCCGTATTTCACGAGCCATCAGGACAAGCGCCTCGCGCGCGCGGTCAGCAAGGGCCGCCGTAACGAGTTTGCCGCATTCGGCTGGAACGCGGACGATGTGCCCGACCCGCAGGACGAAGCGACGTTCCGCCTCGCGATCCTTGATTGGGACGAGATGTCCCGCGAACCGCATCGCGAGTTATACGCCTGGTACCGCGATCTCGCGCGCCTTCGCCGCGACACGCCCGACCTGCGCGACGTTGCGACGCCAGACATTGCGATGTCAGAGCCGCGACCGCCAGGGAGCGGTCGCGATGTTCACCACGACCGGCGCGACGGTACGGTGCCGAACGTCGCGATGTCGGGGCCGCAAACGCAGTCGCCCCGCTCCGGGCGGGGCGACGAAGTGCGCGGTCGATACCGCCCGGGTGCGAACCGCTCGATCAAAACGCGATTCGACGAAAACGAAAAATGGCTTGCGATCCAACGCGGCACGATCGGCGCCGCCGTCAACTTCGCCGATGAACCCCGCGCCGTCCCGCTTCCCGGCGCTCGCGAGATCCTGCTCGCCTCATTGCCCGGCGTTCGTATCGACGGCGACGCGATTCAGATGCCGCCGACGTCCGTGGCGTTCGTGAGCCTTTTCTCATTCCGCGAACGGAGTTGAAAAAAACGGTACGCCCTGGCGCACCGCTTCAGCACTCAATCCCCGATCCTCGATCCTCGATCCTCCGCTAATACCGCAAAATCGCCGCCATCTTCACATCCGCGGGCAGGTCGTCGCCACGCACCACGTGCACGCGGCCGCCGTAACGCATCGTCTCGGTCGCCGCCAGATTCACCAGATCCGTCGCCGCGTCGCTTGGACCGTCGTCCACGCGCACATCCTCGCCCTCGCCGATCTCGCCCCACAATCGCTCGCCGTGGCGCAGCAGCAGCGCCTCGACGCGCCGGTTCATCGACGCGCGCACGACGTCCTCGGGCTTGCGCGCCGCCCGCGCCGCGCCGTGGCCGTCCAGGCGGACAAAGCGCGCCACGTCCTCGCGCCGTACCTCGTCAAACAGTTCGGCGACCACCGCCAGCGCGCGCGCATGCAGCTCCTCGTCGCGCAGATCGCGCGGATGCGCATCGACGCCGTGCTCCAGAAGATTCTGGTAGCGGCAAATCTCGCGATAGAGGCCGCGATTGGGCTCCGCGGCCAGCAGCACCAGCGGCGGGCTCGTCTCGCCGAGATAGCGGCACACGAACGAATCGATCTGCCGGTACATCTCCCGGGCCTTATCCTTGATGCTCGCTTCGTCTCCCGCGCCCTGGCCGTGGAACATCGCCGCGCGCCCACCCGGTCCGGCGACGCCCGTGCCGGTGTGGAATTGCAGCGATTTCTGCTCCTCGTCAAAGCGCGTCGCGGTCGCCAGATCGACAGGCACGTCCGGAGGAAACGCGATCTCCTCGTAACTTGCCGGCGTGCACGAAAAAAGCCGCGTGCCGTCCTGATCGAGCGCGAGCGCGTAAAAGACGCGCGCGCTCTCCAGCGCGGGGACAAGCGGCGTCAGGAAATAGCGCCGGCCGACGTCGGCCGATTCGGGCACCTCAAACGGAAGCCGCAGGGCCAGAAAATGATCCGCCGAGATAAAAACCGCGAGCCCGTCCGAGCGCGTTTTCCAGAACGCGCCGCGGTCGATCAGCGCGCGCGCGGGCTCGAGCAACTCGCGAGCCTCGGGCGCGCGGCGATCGCGGGCGAGGCGCTCCTCCGCGTGACGCAGCAGATTTTTCAGGCGGATCGGATCCTGCTGCGTTTCGCGCCCGCGGCGATGCGTCGGCATGTAGATCGAAACCGCGACGTCGGTTTCCACCGCGAGAAGATCGCGCATGAGCTCGGGCGTGATGGGATCGGTGTGCTTGTCGGTACGGTGCGGCATGAATCGTCCTCCTGAAGAAGCCTATCGTTGCCGGGGCGCGGCGAGGGCGCCTTTCGGTCGTTCTTTCCTTTTCAAACTAACGCCAATGGGCGAAGGCGGCGATAATTTCCGCGCGACCGCGTCATCGCTTGGTGAGATCGCGCACGCGGCTTCGTCCGCCGGCCTTGCCTGGATTGGGCGCGTTTGGCCAAAGTTCGCCTCCCTTTATAAGTGTCGCTCAAAATCGGAAGCGGCGCGAGAAATATTTTTGACGCGCGTCACGCGGCCGACCGCCGGCGAGCGCGTTTTCGGTCCATAATGCAAAGAGTCATGCCGGATGCCGTCCTTATCGCCGCCGTTTTCAGCGGCTATTTCCTTTCCCTTCTCGCGTTCGAGCGCTTGTTTCCGCTGCGCGAGCGCCGCCGCGCGTTTTTCGCGCGCGCCTTCGTCAACCTCGTCCTGGCCGGCGGGGCTTTTCTGATCGCGCGGGCGATCATCTCGCCGCTGGTCGAGCCGCTCGTGCGCCAAACGGATAAAGACTTCGGTGTCGTCAACTGGCTTGCGTTGCCGCCGCAAGCGGCGTTTGTCGTCGGACTTCTGCTGATGGACGTCACGTTTTATTACTGGCACCGCCTGAATCACGCCGTGCCGTTTTTGTGGCGCTTTCACAACGTCCACCATTTCGATCCGGACCTCGACGTCTCCACCGCGTTCCGTTTCCACTTCGGCGAGATCGCGTTTTCCGCCGCTTTCCGCGTCGTGCAGATTTTTCTTGTCGGCATCTCTCCTGTCGGCTACGTGATCTACGAGGGCGTCTTCCAGGCCGGCACGCTTTTTCATCACTCGAACCTGAAGTTGCCGATCGTGTGGGAGCGCCGCCTGAACCTTCTCATCGTCACGCCGCGCATGCACGGCATCCACCACTCGCAGATCCGCGGCGAGACCAACTCGAACTATTCCGTCGTCTTCTCGTTCTGGGATCGCCTGCACCGCACGATCGTGCTCGGCATCCCGCAAGACCGGATACGCATCGGCGTGCCGGGTTATATGCGCGAGGGCGACAACCGCCTCGCCAACGTCCTTTTCGCGCCCTTCCGCCGCCAGCGCGAATATTGGCGCGCGGACGGCGGCGACGAAACGCACCGCGAGCCAGCGGACGTTCGACCCGGCGGCACGCTCGCGGAGTGAGGAATGCGCGGACAGAGGCTCAGCTTCGTCCGACGGGCTCGACAGGCTATGCCTTCGGCAGCGTAAACCAGAATGTGCTGCCCTGACCGACGACGCTTTCCACGCCGATATCGCCGCGGTGCGCGTCGATGACGAGTTTGCAGAACGCGAGGCCAAGACCCGTCGAGTGTTGCCGCCTTTGCCCGCGCAGCTCCGCCTGGCCGAACTTGCGGAATATACGGTCCTGATCCTCGCGCGGGATGCCGGGGCCCACGTCGCACACGCGCACGCGTACCGACCCGTTCGTCTCGTCGATGCGCACGGCGATCGGCCCGCCGCGCGGCGTGAACTTCACCGCGTTGCCGACGAAATTCGCGATGATGCGCTTGACGAGGTCGGGGTCGCATGTCGCCGGCGCGGCCTCGGGGCTCGCTTCGATGCTGATCTTTCGCCCGTCCGCGAACGCACCGAGCGACGTGACGGCCTCGTGGGCGAGCCGTTCGAGATCCGCGGGCGCCGGGCGAATCACCATCTCGCCGGATTCCAGTCGGTTGATATCGAGAAGGTCGTTGATCATTTCGAGCTGCTGGTTTGCGCCGGCCATGGTGCGTTCGAACCGGTCGGCCAGTGCCGGGTCATCGGGCATCTTTCGCTTCATGGCCTGAAGATTCATTTGCAGACCCACAAGCGGCGAGCGCAGATCGTGCACGATCATGTTCGTCAGGTCGTCCCGCAGCATCTCGGCCGCGCTCAGGCGTTCGTTTGTCGCGGCGAGTTCGCGGTTGATGAAATCCAGCCGCGCGTTCGCCATCTGAAGCTGCCGCGTGTAATTGATCGCCATCGCCAGGATGAACAGGCCATTCCCGACGAACAGGGCCATCGTCATGCCGACGTAGCGACTTTCGAGGAAAATGTCGCGGCTCACCTCGGCCGCCCGCGCGTGCAGAGGAAGGAACCCAAGCCAGCCGACGCGCTCGAACTGCGTCACCAGTCCCCAACCCGCGATACCCAGAAAAAAATACGTCCAGCCGGCACGCGGGCCGACCACCCAGATATTCACAAGAGAGATGGTAACAAACATGACCGGCAGCACCGTCGTCGTGCTGCCGGCAATGTGGATGTGCGCCACGGCAAAGAGCATCAGAAACGTCATGAGGGCGTGGACGCTGATTCGCCAGGTGCGTTCGAAGTCCCAGCCGAGCCGGGGCGCGGCAACGAAGTTGACGACGTAATACGCCGCGACGCACGCCGCGGCGACGAGGTTCAGCGCCACGGAAACGCTTGCGGCGGCGCGGTCGATCACCTCCGGTGTTCCGATCTCGAAAAACGCGTACGCCTGCGCCAGGGAGAACGTCGAAAGGGACGCCATGCCGAGATACGACGCCCACCGCGAACGCTCTCGATAGACCTCAAAACCGGGGTCGGCGCCAAGGGCCGCGGGCATACCGGCCGCTTCCTCCACGAAAAAGCGCATCGAAAGCCCGGACACCCGCGTTCGGACTATCGTTCAGCGTGGAAACACGATGCCGCGCTTTTTCGGTCTATGCCGCGATTTGGTCTGTGGTCATGCTTACGAACCGGCGGCCCGCACGGGGGATTGTCGCCGCCTGCCGCTTCCGGTTAACGTCCGCTCTTTCCGCCTCCGGGCCTTTTTGCGCGGCGCATGGCGCGTCGCGACGTGAGGAGGAACCATGCGTTCCGTGCTCATCGCCGTCGCCCTGGCCGCCGTCGCGCAGGGCGGGCAACTGAAGGAGAGATCGATGGTCGCGCTCGAACACCAATGGGATCTGGCCGCGCTTTACGCGGATGTCGCCGACTTCAACGCCGCCAAGGACGCGTTCGTGAAGGACGCGAAGGACATCGCGAAATGGAAGGGACGGCTTGGCGAGTCCGCGCAAACGCTCAGGGCGTCGCTCGATCACTATTGGGAGCTTGAGGAACGCATCCGCCGGCTGGAATCTTATGCCGGGCGATTGTCCGATCAGGATACTCGCGTGCAGGCCAACAAGGCGCTGCAAAGCGAGGTCAGCCAGGCGCGCTCGCGATTCGCGGAAGCGTCGGCGTACCTCGATCCGGAGCTCGTCGCCATTCCCGAGGCGACGATCGAGGCGTATTTCGCGAGCGAGCCGGGTCTTGCGGTCTACGAGCGGCCGATCCGCGAGACGCTGCGCCGCAAGAAGCACATCCTCTCGCCGGCGGAGGAGCGCATCCTCGCCGCGGCGTCGGACGTGGCGCGCGCGGGGTCGAGCCTGTATTCGATCTTCGAGAACGCGGACCTGCCGCGCGAGACGATCGCGCTCGCGGACGGAACGAACGTGAAGCTGACGGACGCGAATTACGGCAAATATCGCCGCGCGCCTCTGGAGGCCGACCGCGACCGCCTGGCCGAGTCGTTTTTCGCGCAGTTCAAGAAGTTCGAGCAGACGATCGGCGAGATGCTCTACACGCAGCTCAAGGTTCACCGTTTCTACGCGGAGATGCGCGGATACGAAAGCACGCTTGCCGCGTCGCTCGACTACGACGACATCGACCCGGCGATCTACCGCAGCCTCATCGCGGCGGCGAACCAGCATCTGCCGACGTTCCATCGCTACCTGAACCTCAAGCGACGGGCGCTCGGGCTGCCGGTGCTGGAATATCAGGATCTCTATGTGCCGTTTGTCGCCGAATCGAAGATCGAGATGGACTGGGCCGAGGCGGCGCGCGTGCTGCCCGAGTCGCTTTCGCCAATGGGCGAGGAATACGTCGCGCTGATCCGGCGATCGCTCGCCGAGCGGTGGATCGACGTGTATCCGACCGAGGGCAAGCGGTCCGGCGCGTATTCGTCGGGCTGGGCGTATGGCGTGCATCCCTACGTGCTGATGAATTACAACGACGAATATTCGGACGTGCTCACGCTCGCGCATGAGCTCGGCCACGCGCTGCACTCGTGGAACTCCAACGAAACGCAGCCGATCGCGACCGCGGACTATTCGACGTTCGTCGCGGAGGTGGCGTCCACGTTCAACGAGAATCTGTTGAACGACTACATGCTGAAGAAGGTGCAGTCCGACGACGAGCGCGTGTACCTGCTCGGCAACTTCCTCGACGGCACGATCAAGGGCACGTTCTTCCGGCAGATCCAGTTCGCGGAGTACGAATTGCTGGTCCACGAAGCGGTCGAAAAGGGCGAGGCGCTCACCGGCGAGACGCTTTCGAAGATGTACATCGACCTTGTGCGCCGCTACTACGGCGACGCGGACGGCGTGTGCAAGGTGCCGCAGTTCTACGAGTCGGAGTGGTCCTACATTCCGCATTTCTACTACAACTATTACGTGTTCCAGTATTCGACCTCCGTCGCCGCCGCGAGCGCGCTGTCGCAGAAAGTCATCGACGGCGAGCCCGGCGCGCTCGAACGCTACGCGGCGCTGTTGCGTTCGGGCGGATCGAAAGACCCCGTCTCGCTGCTGAAAGACGCGGGCGTGGACATGACCAAACCCGACGCCTACGCCGCGCTGATGGACCGCGCGAATCGCTACATGGACGAGCTGGAGAAGATTCTCGACAAGCAGGGGAAATAAACGGCCGCCCGCGCGCCCATCGAACGCATGATCGAAGACCATGGCACAGCGCCCGTGCCGGCCGTGAGGCGTATCGCGACGGCGCTTTTCGTCGCGGCGCTTGTCTTTCCATTTTGCGTCGCCTTCGTCGCCGCTCCGATTGGGAAACTCTCGCCGGATGCGTGCGTGTATCAGGACATCGCCCGGCACATCGCGGCGGGTGACGGACTTGTCGTCTCCTACAATTCCTACCAGTCGTGGATCGGTCCCACGCGGCCGGCTTGGTTTTACCAGCAGCCGGTTTATCCGCTGGCGCTCGCGGCGATACCGGACGACGCGCGCATCCGGGGAGCGATCGGGCTGAACGGCCTGTGCGCTTCGGCGTTGATCGGCCTCGTTTTTCTTGCCGCTCGCGCGCTTTCCGGGCCACTCGTCGCCGCGGCGGTCGCGGCGGCGGTCGCGGCGTCGCCCGCGATGGCCGGGGTGATCGCGACGCCGCTCGTCGAGCCGATGGGCCTGCTCGCGATTTTCGCGGGCGTCCATCTGATGGTTCGCGAAAAGCCGCGCCCGTTCACGGCGGGCGTCATCCTCGGGGCGAGCGTGCTGGTGCGCGCGGCGAACGCGCTGACCATCCTGCCGTTGCTGGCCGGCGCGTGCCTGGCCGCGCTTACGCCACGCCGATCCGACACCGCGCACGAAACCGACGGCGTGCCGCTTGTCGCCGTGATCAAGACCGCGATCGTGACGCTCGGCGTTTTCGCGCTTGTGCAGATCGCGTCGTTCGCGTCGATCGGCGCGGCGTATCCGGCATACGGCCGGGAGGCGCGCACGTTGCGCCTGACACGCGATTTCGGCGGCGCGGGGTATCGGGCGATCGAGCCGTCGCTCACGTTTGGCGGCGATATCTCGGGCGGCATTCTGGCGCGAATGTTGACGCACCACAGCCTCGATCACCTCGGGTCGATGTTTCGCGTCGTCGGGTTCGCGGTGCTCGTGCTCGCCCTTTTCGGCGCGGGCGTCGCGCGCACGCGGCGGGAACGCGCGATCGTGTGGACGCTCGTCGCCGGCGGCGTCGGATCGGTGCTGCTTTTCGCGCTGACGTTCTATTTCATGCCCGGCATCGAGGCGGAACGCTACGCGCTCGTCTCGTCGGCGCTGTTGTGGCCCGCCGCGGCGTTCGGATTGATTCGCGCGCTGTCGCGTTCCGCGCGCGGAACGCGGTTTGCGCCGACGGTCGCGGCGGGCGTGGCCGTCGCGATCGCAATCGCCGGCGGCACGCTCTCTTTCGAAAGGCTGCGCGACGACCGGTCCGCGATCGGGACCGAGGACGCGCGACGGACGCTGTATGACGATCCGGCCGCGTGGATCGAGCGTGACCTGCCGGCGGGGGAGCCGTTCGCGACGAACTTTATTGTCGCCGCATGCCGGTTCGGACGCCCGGTCATCACGCTTCCGATCGACCATCAGGCCACGCCGCGCGCGGTCGGGCAATTCCTTTCGGTTCACCAGCCGCGCGCCATCCTTCTCGATCGCGTTTTCGACTCGGACGCGCGCTACAACGATCCCGCTGTCCGGAAAGCCGTCCTAGAGGCCGGATTCCGCGCCGCTGGGGAAAACGAACGCTTCACCTGGCTCGTGCGCGGATAGGAAAAACGCCGGCGGGCAAAGGCGGTATCCGTCACCGATCGCCTCGCAAACGCCCGCCGCGTCGCCAACCGCGTCTCGCCGCTCGAGCACGCCGCCAAGATCGATATCGTCGCGCGCGGAGAGGATAGCGACGGCGTCCTTGACGCGCGGGACACGATCGACGACGACGCGCTCCACGCCGAACACCGCATCGTCGAAACCCGGGGCGAGAATCCACCTTTCCGGCGGCAGCGCGCGCCGCGCCTTGCGCATCGCGGCGCGGTCGTGAATCGCGGACGTCGAGGGCGCCTCGGATCGCGCGAGCCGGATCATGATGTTTTGCAGCGCCGCGGTGGTGACGATGTAAAGAAGGGCGATCGCCGCGCCGCCCCGGATCGCGTCGCGCCATCGCGCGTCGCCCGCGGACAACTCATCCGCAAGACGCACGAATCCAAAGGCCGCGACAGGAAGAAAAAACAGATACGCGGGCACGCCAAGCCCGCTCAGTTTCGGCGAGGCCTGCGCAAGCTGAATCGCGGGCACGGCGAAAAAGCTCGCGATGCCGAAGATGAATAACATGCCCACGGCGCCCGGCGCGCCCGAGTGCGCACGCGCACGGTATCCGTGCACGGCGAGGAAGCCGAAGAGATACAGCCAGGGATCCGCGGCGATTTCTTTCCAGTATGCGGGGAAGACATACACGACGCGCCGCGCGCCGATGCCGCCGAGCCCAAGGCGTTCGGCCAGCACGTCGCCGACGCCCGCGAAGGCGACGCCGGCCGCGAGCGCGCCGACAACGAGCGCCGGAATGATGAAAAATGCGCGGTGCAAATCACCTTCGCGGCGCGGCCACGCCGCCGCGATGGCATGTGGCGCAAAGGCGATCGACGCGGTCGCGGCCAGCGCGGCGAGAATCTCCGCGCCGGCCCTGCGGGCACGTCCGCCGCCGCCGGACGCGAATATCGTCGCCGCGATCCAGCAGGCGAGCGCGAGCGCGGACGCGGGCTTTTCCATCAGGTCGTCGCCGATCGCCGGATGCAAGACGGACGCGGTGAAGGCGAAAAACCATGCGACGGGCGCGGCGCGCCACGCGATGAAAACGATCGCCAACAACGCCGCCGAGCCGGCGAGAACGGAAACGAAAGCCGGCGGTATCGCGCGGGAAGCGAATCCCCACGCAAGCGCGGCGGGTCCCGGCTCGACAAGCGGCGAAAGTGTGCGTCGCGCCGCGGCCGGTTCGATCGTTTCCACGACCCCCGCGCCGGAGAGGATATGACCAGCGATGTTGTGCGCGCGCGACGCCCAGAGCGGCGTTTCGCCGGTCTCGATCGTCCGATACAACAAGAGCAGCGGCGTGCAGATGACGGTTACGACGAGGAGCGTCGAGAGCCGCCGCGGGCCGTCGAACAGAAAACGGCCGGCGCGCGCAAGCAGGTCGACGATCACCCGCATCGCCACACCTCGATGATGTCACTTTGCCAATTCTCGTCCGGGCCGCATCCGGCCGCGCGAAGGTGCAATGAATAGTGGTTCTTGTAGTGCCACGCGCGCCCGAGCGACTCGTCACGGAACATGACGAACGCGGGATGGAAGATACGGCGGAAGGCGAGATGATTTTCGCGGGTCGAGCTGCGCGCGTTCGGCAGCGCGACGACGGGGCGATCGAGGTAGAACGACAGCGCGATCTGGTCGCTGTTCGGCTCAACGGCGATCACGTCGGCCGGGCTCGATTGTTCCCGCACGTACGCGAGCGAACGGCGCGTCTCGCGGCGCAGGTTCGACTCCGTCTCGCGCCCTGGCCGCAGCAGGATTCCGGCGTCGGTGAGAATGAGGTGCGTCCCGAGCAGCATCACGGAAAAAACGGCGGCGCTCGCGGCGGCGGTGCGTGTGCGCTCCCGCGCGCGCATCGCGTCATAAGTGGCGACTGCCGCGTCCGCCGCGACGGGGACAAGCAGCGCGGCGGGGAAAACCGCGTAACGGAGGATCTCGATGAAATCGAGCCAATAGTAAATCAGAAGGATGAGCACGATGTTTGCGACAGCCGGCGCGACCAGAAGCAACGCGGCATCCCATCTCCGGCGTTTGAGCGTCGCCGCGGCGGCGACGGGAATCAGGGCCGCGAACAACAGGAAAAGATCGAGCGCCTGGCCGACGTATTGATCGGCTTTTTCTCCGATGAAACGCACGGTCAACGCCAGGCGCATCGGCCATTCCATCGCCTCGCCGCGAATCACGGGAAAGGCGTCGGCGTAGTGGACCGGGCCGAACCGCTCGCTGATGCTCCAGGCCTGCGCGCCGGTGGGGTAATAGGGGTAGAGGTGGCCGGTCGTGGCCGCGCAGGCGAACTGGTAGACGAGGAAAAATCCGAAGAACGCGGCAAGCGGCGCGGCGGCGGGCAGAAAGCGGCGCTCGCGAAACGCGGCAGTCGCCGCGAATCCCGCGAGCAGCATCAGGCTGTTGGCGAGACTCGACACCTGCGTAAGAAATCCGAGAAACAACACGAGCCCCGCGCCGAGCAGGTGCGCGTTTTTCCGGTTTGGCGATACCAATAGCGCGACGGCAGCCAGAAACGACGTCAGCCCCGGCTGTTCCGTCGCGAGAAAGAGCATATTCCGAAGCGTGACGGACATCGTGAGGAAAAGGATCATCGCGATCCACGCCGCGCGGCGGGAAAAAAGGCGCGCGGCGAAGACAAACGTCAAAAGGCCGTTGGCGGCGGCGAACAAGCCATTCGTGAAGACGATGGTCGGCCCGACCGCGCCGAATATCTTCCACCACAGTCCGACCCAGACGCAAAACAGCGGGTTGTAATACGACAGTGCGGGCGATTCGGCGCCTGTCCACAAGGCGGTGAGGTTGATCTTGACGACGAATCGCCCACTACGAAAGAGCTCCCGTCCGATGTCGAGATACGCCGAGCTGTCGGGAAAAACGTCGCCGTAACGCAGCGCCGCCGGAATGTAGAGCGCCGCGCCGATGATCGCCGCGACAAGCGCCGGGCGCGCGGGTGCGAGGCTATTTTCGGTAGACGGCAAAAAACTCGCCGATGTTGAACGGGAAGACGCGCGCGCGAACGCCGGCCGGGATCGCAAAAAGCGTGCGGCTGATGGCACGTCCGCCGAGGATGTGGGCGTGCTCGGTCGCGTGCCGCGCGAGCATTTCGAGATTGATCCACTTCCAGGCGAATCCGCCCTCGATGCGTTTCAGACCCGCCGTGGCGGCGACCGCGTCAAGGCCGGCGAGCGAATAGATCAGCACGTGCTCTTTCATCGTGTGAAACCAGCGCGAGCCGAGCATGCGTGCGGAAAACGATGCCGCGTCCGGCGTGACGACGAGCAAAGATCCGCCCGGCGCGAGCATGCGCGCCAGGTTCCCCAAAAGCGCATGCGCGTCCGGGACGTGCTCGATCATGTCAAAAAGCGCGATCACATCGAAGCGATCGTCGGGTGCATCGTAGTCCGACGCGGAGCCGACCAGGTAAGTCACGCCCGGAAAGCGTTCCCTGGCCGTTGCGATCGCCGACGGCGCGATGTCCATTCCGATCGCCTCGAATCCGAGCGCGGCGGCGGCGGCGGTGGCGTCACCGGTGCCGCAGCCGACCTCGAAATAACGCTTGCCCGCCGCGGGCGCTCCGGCGAGGAGCTTTCGAAGATAGCGCGTGAAGGTTTCGCGTTTGGCGGAGTCGATACCCACACCCGCGCCGCCGTGGCCGCGCGCCGCGTGGTAGTTCCTGTCGTAATATTCGTCCGTGACGGCGCCGTCGCCCGGGGCCTGGATGAGCGATCCGCAACCCGCGCAGCGCAGAAATTTCGCGCCGCGATGCTCAAACGCCGGCGTCAGCGCCGCCGTGCCGCACGCCGGGCACGCCGCCGTCATGCCGCCTCCAGGCGGCGCAACACCGCGTCGCGAACGTCCTCGACCTGGATCGCCGCCATGCACGGAAAGGTCTGGTTGCAGAATTTGCCCGCGTCCGTCGTCGGGATGTACATGCACGGCGAACACGGGAACGCGGAGTACACATGCGTGTGACGCATCTCGTCCCCGCCGAACATCGCCGGATCGCCCGGGCCCCACAGCGAAACCGACGGGGCGTCGGCGAGGATCGCGAAGATCATCGGCCCCGAGTCGCTCGTGATGAAAAGGTCCACGAGCGAAAGGAAAGCGACGAACTCGCGGATCGTCAACACGCCCGCCAGGTTCAGGCAGCGCGAGCGCGCGGGTTCGGGAATCATCTCGCGGCATCGCTCCACGTAGTCGTGCTCGCCCGGCGCGCCCGTCAGGCCGACGCAAAAACCCCGCTCGGCGACCGCGGCGGCGACCCGCGCGAAACGCTCCGGTTCCCAGCGGCGGCCAAGCGCCAGATCGCTCGCGTTGATGTTCAAGCCCACGAGGCGCGCGCCCTCGAGCCATCCGGCCCCCCGCAACTTCCTTTCCGCCGCGGCGACAAGATCCGCCGGCATCGCGATGCGCACGGGTGTCTCGGCCGACGCGGATACGCCGGCCAATTCCGCCGTCATCCCGTAGATGCGCCGTATGTGTTTGGCGGTGTTGAAGTACGCGTGGTCCGTGTAGATGAAGCGCCGCCAGAGGCAGCGCATGTAAAAGCCGATGCGGACGGGCGCGCGCGTGAAGGCGGTGTGCATCGCCGTGTATTTCGAGAAGTATTCGAGGTCGATGCACACGTCGTAGGGGCGCGACAGGTTGGCGAGCATCGTCCGCGCGGTGTCCCACGCGAACGCGATCGCACCCGATCGGCGGATGACGCGGATATCGTCGAACGCTTCGAGAAACGTGGCAAAACCCCGGTTTTCGCCGAAGGTGAGAAGCTCGACGCGAACGCCGGGGAATTCGCGCTTGAGATCGTTCGCAACGACCGTGGAATAACCGATGCTGCCGAGGCCGAAGAACTTGATCACGAGAACGCGGCGCGGCGGGCGCACGGGCTTCGGCTTGCCGAAAACGAGGCGTGCGGCGCCGGCGACAAGAGACAACGCGACGCAGATCGGCAATCCCACATAGTGGTCGATCCGTTTGAAGAGCGTCGTCGAGGCGCGCGAGTGTTTTGGCATGTCTCGTCAATCGCGCCGGTCGCGTCGGCTCCGTCGTACCGGCGATGGGGGACGGCGAATCATCGCGAATTTCTAAAGAAACTCAAGGGTGGGCGGCGCTTTTTGGCGACCCGCCGCGCGGCGTCTCAACGATGGTGACCGGACAGATGCTCCCACATCACCGCGTTTGGGCCGGCGTTTGGGGTGTCGATGAACGACCCCCAGTTCGCGGCGTTCGCGCCCGGCCAGGTGTGGCCGCCGCCCAGGATCTTGTAGCGCGCGACCTCGTGGCCGTCCTGGCAGCTCCAGCGGCTAAGCTCCACGTTCCCGATCGTGCGCGTTTCGGCGGCGCCGTCGCAGCCGTCCGCTTCGCGCCACAGGCTCATCGCCTCGTCGACGGATTCGTTTTCGACGCCCGTGAGGGAGTCGTCGCCCACGCCGCCCCCGTACGGCACATTTTCGTCCGCCGTCCCGTGGAACGCGATGACGGAGACCGGTTCGGAGGGTTGGCAACTTCGCGGGATCGACCCCGCCACAGGCGCGATCGCCGCGACGAGATCCGCCGCGTCACACGCGATCTTGTAGGCCATCATGCCGCCGTTGGAGATGCCCGTGACGTACACGCGCGACTTGTCGATGTTCGCGGCGGATACGAGTTTGCCGGCGATGGTGCGCATCGCGCCGACGTCGTCCACGTTCTCCGAATCCGCGCGCCCGCAGCAAAAACCGGCGTTCCACACGCGCATGTCGCCGGCGACCATCGCCCGGGTGCCTTCGGGATAGGCGACGACGAACCCGGCGAGGTCGGCGAGCGCGTCGAGGTTCGCGTAGCGCTGCATCTGCGCGGCGTTCTGCCCTCCGCCGTGCAGCGCGATCAGGAGCGGCGCGCGGCTCTCCCGAATTGCGGGGACGTGAACGATCATCTCGCGCGTTTGTCCGTCGTGGCGGTAGGACACGCGGTGATTGCCGGCGCCAAGCTCGTCGTCGGAAATCGGCGTGGCGTCGTGCCCCATGCACGCGAATCCGAGTCCGCAAAATGCCGCCGCGAGGAAAACGGCAAATCGTCGGCGAAAAAAATTCATGGCGAAAGCTCCAATAACCGCGGAAATCCGCGAAGCGCGCATCTTGCCACGCCAGGCGCGGCGCAAACAACGGCGCGCCGTTCGCGCCCGACCGGCCGGCATTGATTTGTCCGCGTGTTGCCGGTCAGAATCCGCCACGGCCTTCGACGGCAACAGGCGTCGCCGTTGTTGTGACGATCCCCACGGGCATGACTCCAAAAACGCCCATTTTGACGCCGCCGGACCTTCTGGCGTGTCAAAAAGGCAAGGAATGTCTGTGAGCCGTGCGATATCACCGGGAGCGTACGCCGAAGAAAATGGGAGCCGATGTTTTGTTTTTTTATTAAGGAGTTATTTTTATGGCAACCGCGACCATCATTGACGAAACGAGCCGATTGACGCCCCAGGCGCAGGCCGCTCGCCTGCACAAGTCCGGCGTCGTCGCCGACCTGCACGTCGACACACTGCTTTCGCACGAACTTGTCGGCTATGACATGACGCGCCGCCACCGCAACCGCGTGCCGCGCTCGCCCTTCTTTTTTCAGGCGGACATTCCGCGCGTGAACGATGCGTGCGTCGATATCTGGGGGCTTGGCCTGGTGACGCGCGCCTGGGGCAGCGCCGAGACGCTGTGGAAGCCGATCCGCCGGCAGCTCCTGTATCTGAACCGCGTGTGCGAGGAGTGGGACGATGTCATCTACATCATACGCACGCGCAAGGATCTCGCCGGCGGCATCGCCGGCGGACGCGTCGGTGCTTTTCCCGGCCTCGAGGGCGCGCATGCGATCGGCGAGCGGCTCGACCTCGTGGATGAGGCGTACGCGCTCGGCATGCGCTATTTCACGCTCGCGCATTTTTCATCAAACGCGGCGTGCTCGTGCGCGATGGGCTTGGGCTCGCGCAAGGGTCGCGATCGAGGGCTGACGCCGTTCGGGCAAAAGCTCGTGCAAAAAATCCACGACATGGGCATCGTGCTGGATCTCGCGCATGTCAACAAAAAGGGCTTCATGGACGCCGCCGAGATGAGCCGCGTGCTTCACCGGCCGGTGATGGTGTCGCACACGTGCGTCTCGGGCGTGCACAAACACTGGCGCAACATCGACGACGAGCAGATCGAGGCGGTCGCGAAAACGGGCGGCATCGTCGGCATCATGTTTTCGCCGGGTTTCGCGACGGGAAATCATCTGGCGGGGCTCGATCGCATCGCCGACCACATCCTGCACGTCGTGAAGGTCGCGGGCGCCGACCACGCGGCGTACGGCAGCGACATGGACGGCTGGCTGTGGACGATGCCCAAGGGCCTTGCCGACATATCCGACCTGCCAAACCTGACGCAGGTGCTGCTCGAACGCGGCCTGTCCGCGGACGACGCCGCCAAAATCATTGGCGGCAACGCGAAGCGCGTCATCGACGCGGTGCTGCCCTGAGAAAGCGTGGGGAGACTTACGCGCGCGGTTGATCGGGATCAATCCGGACCGCGTGGTCCCTTATAGAAACGCTGTTATCGTAGGACCGCCGCCGGGGGTTGGGGCGGGGTATGTACGCACGCGCGCTCATCATTGCGTCCGCCGCCGTGGGAATCGCCGCCGGCATCGCCGCCGGGGTCGGCGGTTTCACGTTCGTCTACGCCAAGGGCGCGTCGTACATGTTTGACGATCCCGCCGCGTGCGTGAACTGCCACGTCATGCGGGCGCAATTCGACGCTTGGGCGAAGTCGAGCCACCACGCCGTCGCGACCTGCAACGATTGCCACACGCCGCACAATCTCGCCGGCAAATACACGGTGAAGGCGCTGAACGGCTATCACCACTCGCTGGCGTTCACGACTGGCGAATTCGCGGAGCCGATCCGCATCAAGCCGGGCAATCTCAACGTCACGGAACAAAGTTGCCGCCACTGCCACCAGGCGGTCGTCGAACAGATCGACCACCGCCCGCGCGCGGGCGTCGAACTTTCGTGCGTGCGCTGCCACGCGAACGTGGGCCACGCGGATTAGGTGGGGAAGAGTTGGGAAGTTGGGAAGTTCGGAAGTTCGGAAGTTTGGCAGTTGGGAAGGTCATCGCAAGTGTCGAATGGCGAATTGCGAATGTCGGGTGGGGCGGCGTCCGTGCCGCAAGTCCTGAACGAAGCGAAGGAAGCGAAGCGGAGTGCGCGGTCCATACCGAAGCCGCGATCAGGCGCGTTTTTCCATCGGATCCATTTTGTCCATGACGTCCATCTAGTCCAAAAACCAATTTCGGGATCGGGAACGGGCGAGGGCAAGGAACCTCGCGAAAGGAAGTTCTTATGAAAACGGAACGTCACGACAACGCAAGACCGCGGCCGCGCCGTTCGGTGGCCGTCTTCCTGGCCGCGGCGTTCTTCGCGGCCGCGGCCGCGACGGCGATCTCCATCGCCGTACTTGTCTCCGTCTATGAACACAAGGTCGAGGAGCGCAATCCCTTCTACCGCGTGGTCGATATCGACGACGAGACGACCGACCCGGCGTTGTGGGGCAAGAACTTTCCGATGCAGTACGACGACTATTTGCAGACCGTGGACATGCAACGCACGCGCTTCGGCGGCTCGGAGGCGATTTTGCGCGAGCCGACCTCGACCGACCCGCGCACGGTCGTCGCGCAGTCGAAGATCGAGGAGGACCCGCGCCTGTCGCGGATGTGGGCGGGATACGCGTTCGCCAAGGACTTCCGCGAGGAGCGTGGCCACGCGTACATGCTGGAGGACCAGACGTTCACCGAGCGGCAGATCGTCGCCAAACAGCCGGGCACGTGCCTGCATTGCCACGCGTCGATGTACGTTCCGTACAAGAAGGCGGGCGACGGCGACCTGATGGCAGGCTTCGCGAAGATCAATCCGATGCCGTACGCCGAGGCGCGAAAGCTCGTCGAGCATCCCATCGCGTGCATCGACTGCCACGATCCGGAAACGATGCAGCTCCGCGTGACGCGCCCGGGGTTCCTGGAGGGAATCAAGACGGCGAAGTGGGCGGAAGAGGGCATCGCCGACTATGACCCGAACGCGATGGCGACCCGGCAGGAGATGCGCACGTTCGTGTGCGCGCAATGCCACGTGGAGTATTACTTCAAGGGCGACGAGAAGCGCCTGACCTATCCGTGGCACAAGGGCAAGAAGGCCGATCAGATTCTCGCGTATTACGAGGAAACCGGCTTCAAGGACTGGGTTCACGCGGACACCGGCGGCCTGATGCTGAAAGCGCAGCATCCGGAGTTCGAGATGTGGTCGCAGGGCATCCACGCGCGCGCGGGCGTCTCGTGCGCGGATTGCCACATGCCGTACAAGCGCGAGGGCGCGATGAAGATCAGCGACCACCATGTGCGCAGCCCGCTGCTGAACATTTCGAATTCCTGCCAGACGTGCCACAGGGTACCGGAGACGGAACTGAAATACCGCGCCGAATTGATTCAGGCGCGCATCCTGGATCAACGCGACCAGGCGATGGACGCGCTGATGGCGCTCATCGACGACATCGTCAACGCGAAGACGGCGGGCGCAACCGACGAGCGGCTCGCGGCGGCGCTCGCGATGCAACGCAAATCGACGTTCCTGCTGGATTTCGTGGAGGCGGAAAACTCGATGGGCTTCCACGCGCCGCCGGAGGCGGCGCGCATCCTCGCGCAGGCGCTCGACTATGCCCGCCAAGGGCAGATCGCCGTGCGCGAAGAGGGCTATCAGCCTGTCATCCCGAAAAACGAATTGCAACAGCAGGTGGCGGCGAAGGAGTAGGGCGGCCTTGCAGGAGCGCACTTCCCGCGCGCGATCAAAGCACGCGGGACGCTCGCGCTCCCAGGGCGTGATGGAATCGCAACCCTACGCCATCATTCGTCTAAACCTTGCCGCCGACAGCGTGAAAATCACGACGCCCAGAAGCGCAAGCTTGGCAACCTCGGGGTAGAGGACGTCAAAGCCGAGCCCCTTCAGGAACACGCCGCGGATGATGACGAGGAAGTAGCGCAGCGGGTTGACGTAAGTCAGAAGCTGCACCGCGTCGGGCATATTCTCGATCGGGAACATGAATCCGGAAAGCAGGATCGCAGGCATGAGGAAAATGAAGTTTGCGAACATCGCCTGCTGCTGCGTCTGCGAGATGGTCGAAAAAAACAGGCCGAGGCCGAGCGTCGTGAACAGGAAGACGCCCGACGCGCCGAACAGGAACACGAGGCTGCCGCGGATCGGCACTTCGAAATGCAGCGTCGCGAGCGCGATGATGAGAAGCACGTCCAAAAAGCCCAGGATCGCGAACGGCAACAGTTTGCCGAGGATGAACTGCGTCCCGGTGATGGGGCTGATGACGATCTGCTCGATCGTGCCAAGCTCGCGCTCGCGCGTCACCGCGAGCCCGGCGAGGATCATGGTGATGATCATGAGGATCATGCAGATGACGCCGGGCACCATGTAATACACGCTGCGCAGCTCCGGGTTGTACCAGATGCGCGTCGCCGCCTCGACACGCGGCACGGACGGAGGCGGCACGCCCCGCGCCGCCGCGCGCGCCGACGCGAGCGCGACGATTCCGGCCAGCTCGTCGCGCGCGCGCCGTTCCAGGATGCGCTGTGTGTATCCGGCGGCGACCTGCGCGAAGTTCGAGTCCGTCGCGTCAAGGACGATCTGCAATTTTTCCGCGCGGCCGGCTTTCGCGCGATGAAAGTCGGGGGGAATGACGATCGCCGCGTCGGCCCGGTTTCGTTCGAGCGCGAAACGCAGTTCGTCCTCGCTATCCATCAAGCCCGCGTGCGTGAAGTAGCCGGAGGCGGTGAAGTCCTGGACGAGCCGGCGCGATTCGGACGTGCGCGAGTGATCGAGCACGACGAGGTTGATGTTCTTCACGTCCGTCGTCACGGCGTAGCCGAAGATGAACGACTGCAGCAGCGGAGCCAGAAAGATCATCACCACCATGCGCGGATCGCGGAAGGTCTGGATGAATTCCTTTTTCATGACGTGAAAGACGCGGCCCATCATTCCACCTTCTTGCGGAAACGCCGGATGCTCGCGGTCAGCATCAGCACGGCGAGCGCGGCGAGGAAAGCAAACTGCGGCCAGAGCGCGTGCGCCGGCAGGTCTTTCAGCATGATGCCGCGCAGCATGACGATGAAGTAGCGCGCGGGCACGACATACGTGATCGCCTGCACCCACGCGGGCATGTTCTTGATGGCGAACATGAAGCCGGAGAGCAGGTACGCGGGCAGCATCGTTGCGAGGATGGCCACCTGCATCGCGAGGATCTGGTTCTTCGCCGCGGTGGAGATGAATAGCCCGATGCCAAGGCCCGCGACCGCGAACACCGACGCCGCCGCGAGAAAAAGCGTGATGCTGCCGTCAAACGGCACATCGAACACCGCGACGCCAAGGACCGCGATGATGATCGAGTCGATCATGCCGATCGCGAAGTAGGGCAGCAGTTTCCCGATGATGACCTCGTGCGTGCGGACGGGTGTGGCGATGAGCTGCTCGAGGCTCCCGCGCTCCCGTTCGCGCACGACCGTGAGGCTCGTGAGAAGGGCGGTCATCACCATCATCACGACGGCGATGAGACCGGGGACGATGAAGTTTTCGGACTCCATCTCCGGGTTGTACCAGAAGCGCATGTCCACCTCGACGGGCGGCATCGGCGGGGCTTGCGTCACGCCCGCGCGCGCGAGCGCCGCGCGCGCCGCGTCGAGGTTGAACGACTGCAGGATGCCCTCGACGTAGCCTGCCGCGATGGTGCCGGTGTTCGATTCGGAGCCGTCCAGGATGACGGCGAGCTTCGCCGCATCGCCGCGCCGGATCGAATCGCCGAACCCGCGCGGGATCGACACGGCGACCTGCGCCGTGCCGGCCTCGATCGGCTCGCCGAGGCCCGCGTCGGAGTCCACAACGGCGGCGAGGCGGAAGTAATCCGAGCTTGTGAACCTGTCGATGAGATCGCGCGATTCGGGCGAAAGATCGCCATCGAACACGGCGAGGCGGATGTAGCGGATGTCGAAGGTGATCGCATAGCCGAACAGCAGCAGCATGACGATCGGCGCGCCGATCGCCATCGTCAGCGTGCGCCAGTCGCGCACGATGTGCCGCGTTTCCTTGAGTGCGATGGGGAGGATGCGCGATCGAAGATTGAAGATTGAAGATTGAAGATTGCGGGACGCGTGCGTGGTGTCATGATCCGTGCCCGTGCCCGTGCCCGTGCCCGTGCCCGCGGCCGGGAGCGCAGGCGTCCCGCCTGCTTCGGACGCGCCCGCTCCCTGACGGTCGCGGCTCTGATCGTCGCGTCTCTGATCGTCGCGGCTACGTTCGCCTCCGTTCGTGCCGCGCTCGACGAGCGCGATAAAGGCGTCCTCGAGCGTCGGGCGGATTTCGCGCACGTCGGCGCCGCCGATGTTCGCGCCATCGAGCCGCGCGCGGATGTCGTCCGCGCTGTCCGCCTCGACGTGCAGCTCACGGCCGAACACCTGCACGCTCCCGTGCCCGCCATGCGGCGCCGATGCGGCGAGCGCATTCATCGCGGCGCCGAGATCGCCCGCGTGCACGGCGAATAGCTTGCCGGCGATCGCCTCTTCGCGAAGCTTGCGCGGCGCGCCGGAAGCGATGATGCGCCCGCCCGCGATGAGCGATAGCGCGTCGCAGTGTTCGGCCTCGTCCATGTAGTGCGTCGTGACGAAGACGGTCACGCCGCGCGATTTCATTTCGTGGATCAGATCCCAGAAGCGGCGGCGGCTGATGGGATCGACGCCCGCGGTCGGCTCGTCCAGAAACAGGATGCGCGGCTCGTGCAGGATCGCGCAGCCGAGCGCGAGGCGCTGCTTGAATCCGCCGGAGAGCTCGCCGGTCAGGCGCTTCTCGCGCCCCGCGAGGCCGGAAAGCTCCAGCACCTCGCGGATGCGCGCGCGCCGTGTGTCGCTCTCGACGCGGTAGATGCCGGCGTAGAAATCGAGGTTCTGCGCAACGGTCAGATCGCCGTAGAGGCCGAAGCGCTGCGACATGTAGCCGACGATCTCCTTGATCCTCGGCTGCTCGCGAACGATGTCGAATCCGCCGACATGGCCCGCGCCGCCGGTGGGCGCGAGGATGCCGCACAGCATCTTGATGGTCGTCGTCTTGCCCGCGCCGTTCGGGCCGAGGAAGCCGTAGATCGTGCCGGCGTCAACGGTGAAGTCGATGCGGTCAACCGCGACGAAATCGCGCCCAAAGCGCTTGGTGAGGCCGCGCGCCTCGACGGCGATGTCGCGTTCGGGATGGATTGAGGATTGAGGATTGAGGATTGAGTGTGTCGGATTCGCTGAGCCGGCGGGGTCGGAGGATGCGCGACCCGCTCCCTCACGGTCGCGGTTCCAATGCAGGGGTGGGTGAGGGTTCGCGAAACGGTCGCTCATGCCGTATCCGTGCGGATGCGCGTCATGAAAACGTCCTCGAACGAGGGACGGACGCGCTCGGCACGATACGCGGGGCCGAGCGCGTCGCGCAGGGTGTCGAAGTTGGCGTCCGACGCGGTGACGACGTGCAATGCGTCGCCGAATGGATACACGTCACGCACCGCGCGGCTTTCGGCGAGCGTCGCCTTCGCGGGCGCAAGATCGCGGCCGGTGATCTCGAAGACGGCGAAAGGCCACGCGTCGACGATCGCGCCGGGCGCGTCGAGTGCGAGAAGCGATCCCTCGTGCATCAGCGCGACGCGATGGCAGCGTTCGGCTTCGTCCATGTACGGTGTGCACACGACCATCGCCACGCCCTCGTCGGCGAAGCGGTAGAGGATGTCCCACAGCTCGCGCCGCGAGACGGGATCGACGCCGGTCGTCGGTTCGTCGAGCAAAAGGAGCTTGGGCGTGTGGATCATGCCGCACGACAGGGCAAGTTTTTTTTGCATGCCGCCGGAGAGCTTTTCCGCGGGGCGCTTTCTGAATCGCTCCAGGCGCGAAAATTCGTAGAGGCGCGCGAGGCGGCGCTTGCGTTCGGCTCGCCCGACGAAATGCATGTCGGCGAAAAAGTGCAGGTTCTCCTCGACCGAAAGATCGCCATAGAGCGCGAAGTGTTGCGGCATGTACCCGACGATTTCGCGCACCCGCTCCGCGTCCGCCGCCACGTCGAGGCCGTCCACGGCGACGCTTCCTTCATCCGCGTCCATGACGCCGATCGCCACGCGTAACAGCGTCGTTTTGCCCGCGCCGTCCGGGCCGACGAGACCGAAGATCTCGCCGGGTCCGACGGTGAACGACACGCCCGCGACGGCCCTCACGTCGCCGAAATCCTTGCGGACGCCGTTGACCTCAAGGACGTACCCGCTCCCTGACGGTCGCGGTTCCAACCGGATTTCGTACCCGCTCCCTGACGGTTGCGGTTCCAATACCTTGTTGATCCCGATCATCGCGGTCCTACGGCAGGCGCGCGTCGACCGGCATGCCGATCTTGAGCGCGCCGTCGGGATTGGGCACGGCGATCTTCACGGCGTACACGAGGCGCGTGCGTTCCTCGCGCGTCTGCACGTTTTTCGGCGTGAACTCGGCGCGATCGGAGATCATGACGATGGTGCCGTCGAACGCGCGGTCGGTCCACGAGTCCGCGGTGACCTTGACGGTCTGACCGAGCGTCAGGTGCCCAAGCCGCGTCTCCGGCACGAAGATGCGCACCCACGCATTTTCGATATCCGCAATCGTCACGATCGCCGCGCCGGGCATCGCGGACTCGCCGGCCTCTATGGAACGCGCGACGACGGTGCCGGAAATCGGCGCGACGATCGTTGCGCGGCCGATCTGTTCTTGCGCGAGCCGCGCCGTCGCGTCGGCCTGCTTGATCTGATGCGACGCGGCGTCGCGTTGCGCGGCGAGCCGGTCTTTCTTGCCCCGGAGCATGTCCATCTTTTGCGCGGACATGCTGCCCGCGTTATAGAGATTCTCGCCGCGCTCGATCTCGTCGTTGATCTCGGAAAGTCCCGCGCCGACGGCCTGGTACTGCGCGCGCGCCGCGCCCCGCGCCGCCTCGGCCTGCGCAAGCTGCGCGGCGAAGATCGCGTCGTCGATGCGCGCGATGAACTCGCCCTTCTCGATGCGCGCGCCTTCGTCCACGGCAATCTCCGTGATGCGCCCGGCGACCTCCGCGGACACGGTGACTTCGGTCGCCTCGACGACGCCGGAATACAGATTCTCGTCCTTCTCGTCGCCGCGCGTCGTGTAGATGCCATACGCGGCGGCGGTGAGGATCGCGGCAATCGCGAGGACGCGGATGACGCGGCTCATGGCGTCGCCTCCTTCGTGAGCGGCGCGCCCGACGCGCTGATGAGGCGGACGCGGGCCGTTTGATAATCGAACAGCGCCTTGGCGCGCGCGGTCGCCGCGGCGGTCACCGCAAGCTGCGCGTCGAGCAGTTCCAGGTTTGTGATCGCGCCGAGCTTGTACGAGGCGGCGGCGATCTCGTGGATCTCTTTCGCGCGCGCGAGATTTTCCGCCGTCTCGCGCACGCGGGGCTCGATCTCGGACAGGTCAAGCAGCGCGCGCCGCACTTGAAGGTCGATGCCCTCGCGCGCGGCGGCGCGCTCTTTTTCGAGTTTGCGCATACCGGCGAGCGCCTCTTTTCGTCCGGACCACGCGGCGAATCCGTCGAACACCGGAATCGTCACGCCGACGCCGACGGTCCACACCGTTTTCCAGTCCTCCTCGAAGTACCACGGCTTCTGGTAGCCGTAGCTGCCCAGGGCGACGACCTTCGGCAACATGCCCGCGGTGCGCGCCCAGGCCTCGTGATCGCGCGCGTCGATGCCGGCGGAAAGCGCCGCGAGCTCCGGGCGATGCGACGTGGCCGTCGCAAACGCCTCCGGATACGCCGGCACGGGCGCGAGATCGCCGAGGTCGCCGTCGATCGCGATCGGCGCGTCGAGGTCGTAGCCGATCAACGACTTGAACCCGGTCGTCGCGATGGCGAGCGCGTTTTGCGCCTCGCGCACCTCGGGGCGGCGATTGGAGGCGTCCAACTCCGACTGCAAAAGCTCGAGCCGCGTCGCCGCGCCGAACGACAGCCGCGTACGCACGTCGGCCAGATGCGCCTCGGACGTCGAAAGCGCCTCCTGGCGCGCAACGAGCACCTCGCGCGCGAGAAGGACGTTGTAGAACGCGAGCGCCACGTCGCGCGCGATTTCGTTTTCGTCCGCCGCCACCTGCTCGCGTGCCGCCCGCGTCGCCGCCTTGGCCGCGCGCATGCCGGCAAGCGCCTGGCCGGAGCCGAACAGAAGCTGCCGCGCCTTCACTTCCGCGCGATAATTGTCCTCGTCGCCCATCTTCTTGTGTTCCTCGAACGGCGGGATTTCCGGAGCGCCGGGAAACGCGGACAGGGCGGACAGGTCCAGGCCTTCGATGTCGATCGTCGGCACGTCGGAGATGTGCGTGTAGCCGGCCTCGATATCGACGCGCGGATAAATCGGCGCCCACGCGCCGGAAAGCCGCGCCTCGGCCGCCTCGATTTCCTCTCGTGCGGCGGCAAGGCGCTTGTTGTTCTCGAGCGCGTGCGCGATCGCGTCATCGAGCGTGAAGCTCTGCGCGAAAGCGTTGGCGGGAAGGGCCAGCGCGAACGCCGCCGCGAGGATGAAGACGCGCGGCTTCATCGCTTGCGCCCCTGTTTCGCGGCGGGCGGCGTTTTCTTGCGTGTCACGGCGCGTTTTGGCTCCGGCGTGTAGATGCCGTAACGCAGAACCTTGGTCATCGTCTCGACCGCATCCTCCAGACGCAGTCCGTGTTCGGCGAGCGTGCGCGGATCGACCACGCGCGTCACGAACACGGCGAGAAGACGCGAGAGGCGCTCCGGGTCGATGTCGTCGCGGCACACGCCCGCGCGCTGGCCCTCCTCGATCATCCCGATGACGCGCCGCGCCTGCGAAAGGCGAAAGGAGTTAATCGCCTCCCACACGTCGGGCATCAGTGTTTGCAAGTCGGCCAGGAACGCGACGGAAAAGTGCTTGGCGACCGTGCCGAGCAGAAAATCGACCACGGCGTCGATGCGTTCGCGCGGGGGCAGGTCGCTCGCGGTGATCTCGGCGATGCGCGGCGCGATGATCGAGAAGTTGCGCGCCACGATGGCGAGCACCAGATCGTCGCGGTCGGCAAAGTACTTGTAGAACGTCTTTTTCGAGACGTGCAGGTCGTGGCACAGGCGGCCGATCGTCTCGCGCGCGAAGCCGTGTTCGACGAAACGCTGCTTCGCGGCGGTGACGATGCGGTCGCGCGTTTTGTCCGGCTCCGTGGCCAGATGCGGCCCCAGAAGTTCGATCAGGCGGTTGACGGCGGTGTCCACGAATTCTCCGAAGGAAACGATAAAACCAACAATCGTTTCCTTAGATACCACCGCCGCACGCGCGCGTCAAGCGGAATTTTCGCGCTCGCGCCTTGGCTCGCAGTTGCGCTAAGTTGCCTGAAAATCGGAGGGGATCGATGCCGAAAACCGGATCAAGGAATAAAACCCGTACCGCATCTCGCGGCGCCTACAAACCGAAAGTCCTCGGCAAATCCGTCACCGGGCCGCTAAAGCGCGTGGACCTTGTGCCGTGGGGCGCGGGCGAGGTGCTGGTGCGGCTTGATTGCCGCGAGTTCACGACGATCTGCCCGGTCACCGGGCAGCCGGACTTCGGCCGGCTCGAGATCGAATACGTCCCCGGCGCGCACCTCATCGAGACGAAATCGCTGAAGCTCTATTTGCAGGGCTATCGCGACCGGAAGGGCTTCAACGAGGAGATCGTCGCGACGCTCACCGAAGAGCTGTTCCGGCAGGCAAAGCCGAAGAGCCTGCGCGTCACCGGGCACTACAACGCGCGCGGCGGTATCGCCGTGACGTGCGTCGCCGAGCGGGGCGCGATCGAAGACGAGGATTGAGGATCGAGGATTGAGGATCGAGTGACGCGGCCGGCGTCAATACGACGGCCGCGCGTCGTTGTTGTCTCCCTGAGCGAAGCGAAGGGTCTCGGCGGTTGGCCACGGAGATCCTTCGCTTCGCTCAGGATGACAATGCCGAGATGACCTTCCAGTAGTCTTCCAGCCTTCCAGCCTTCCAGTCTTCCAGCCTTCCAGTCTTCCAATCTTCCAGTCTTCCAGCCTTCCAGTCTTTCAGACTATTCGTTCCGGGCACGGGCTCGCGCTCGGGCGCATCCGCAATCTTCAATCTTCAATCTTCAATCTTCAATCACTTCAGCGTCTCGCCAAAAAACACCTTCATCGCTTCCCACGCACGGTGCGCGGCGCGTTCGTCGTATTTCGCGCCTTTCAGGTCGCCCTTGGCGTCCGGATCGGTGAACGCATGCTGCGCGCCGGAGATGACGATCGCCTGCCAGTCCGCGCTTGCCGCGTTTAGCTCGTCCATCAGCCAGTCGAGCTCCTCCATGTTTGTGAACGGATCGTCCGCGCCGTGGACAACGAGCAACGCGGGTTTGATCTCGCCTTTTTTCGCCGGTAGCGACGTCTTGTACGATCCGTGGAAGCTCACGCCCGCGTTGAACACCGCGCCCGAGCGCGCCAGTTCCAGCACCGCCGCGCCGCCGAAGCAGTAGCCGATCGCGCCGATGTTGTTGTCCTGCGACAGCGTGTGCTTGCGCAGCGCGTCGAGCGCCAGATTCGCGCGACGGCGGAACAGCTCCGGACTTTCCTTGTATTTGCCGGACGTCGCGCCCGCCTCCTGCACGGTCGCCGGGCGCACGCCTTTGCCGTAGATATCCGCGGCGAACGCGACGTATCCCATCTCGGCAAGCTGCCGCGCGCGCATGCGTTCGTAGTCGGAAAGCCCGCGCCACTGGTGGAACACGAGCACACCCGGCCTCTCGCCCTTGATGGCGTCATCCCACGCGAGGTAGCCCTCGAGGATCGTCGCGCCGTCCTTGTATTCGAACGTTTCGTATTTCACCTCGGCGAACGCCGGCGTCACCACGACAAGCGCCAGCAGGATCGCCGCCACGACCGCGCCCCAGAATGCGTAACCCGAAAGCGTCCAAACGCTGTCCCGTCCCACATCACACCTCCTTTTGAAAATAAAAAAGACATCCGTGCCCAAAGCGGGGTCATTTTATGACAAGGACGGCCTGACGGTTCGTGACGTTGCCCACGCGATCAGTGGCGGCGATCGAAATCGTCCGCTCGCCCCGCGGCCTTGCGCCGATGGCGAACACCTCGCCGCGCCCGGTCGACGCGGAATAGCGCACCAGCGCTGGCTTGCCGTCGATTTGCGCGCGCACCCCGTCGTTGGCCAGGCCCGCGATGTCATCGGTCGCGACAAACTTAGCCACGGCCGGCGCGCGCGCCGCGCGAATGCCGTCGACCGCAGGTGGCGCCGCGTCGCGAAGCAGGCAGTACGTGCCAAAGTCGAACGCCTGCCCCGACACGCGACGGCCGACGGGCGGGCGGTCCGCGCCCAGAAAACCCGCCTTGCCGCCATCGATGGCGTACACCGCAAGCTGCTCGATGGATTCGGCGTCCTCGCCGTACGCGAATGATACGCCAAACGCCTGGCGCCTCGCCGGGCCGCCGGGATTCGGCACCGACACGCACGCGGTCTCGGCCGCGGGATGCGCGAAGCCCGCGTCGTTGATATCGATCAGAAGCGGCGCGAAAAAGCTCTTCTCGCCGCCCGCGATCTCAAATGATCCGTCCGGCGTCGCCGCGCGCGCGCCGTTGAAAAGCCGATACATACTCGCGCCGTAAGGCCAGGGGCGGGATGCGCTTCCGGCGCCCTCCACGGTCACGCGAAGCACGGCGCGGTCCGCGTTCCCGGCCGGATCGGCAACGATGATCTCAACCTCGTGATCGCCGGGCGCGAGGTCGTCGAACGTACCCGCGTCAGGTTTGGAGTAAAACGGAACTTCGACCGGCCACGGATTGTACGCACGCAGGTATCGCGCGCCCTTCGCGTCGCGGTCGTATTGAGACATCTCGATGCGCTGATCGATGTAGCCCCATTGGTCAAAGCGCGTCTCGAAATACGGCGCGCCGTCGACGCGCACCTCGATGCGATACGGCGAAAAACGGCGACCCTTCGCCGCGTGGCGATCCGCCGCGTCAACGGAAAGTCCCACGCGCCCGCGCAAGCGGACATGTTCGCCGCCCGCGCCGCGAAGGCGCCTTGGCGACCGCCCGCCGTCGATCGCGGAGGCGGCATCGATCGGCGAAAGCAGCAGGCCGCCGATGTTCGGCGCGACGTCGTCCTTGACGGCAAATCCGCTCGTCAACGGATTCAGGTTCACCACATCGTCGTCGCGGATCTCGAAGTGCAGATGCGCCGTGCTCGTACCCGACTTGCCACCCATGCCGATTGTCTCGCCGCGCGCGATCGGCACTGTCATCTCCCAGGGCTCGTAGTAGTAATCCAGGTCGTATTGCCCGGTCTTTTCGCGAAGCTCGGCGGCGACGCGTTCGAGCCTTGGCGAAAAGCGATCCAAATGCGCGTAAACGGCCACCTTTTTGCCCGGCATGCGGACGTAAACGGCGTTGCCGTAACCGTATCGCGAGGTGCGAAGGCGCATCAACACGCCTTCGTCCACGGAAACGATCGGGATCGTCCCCACCTTGCCGAACAGCGAGATATCGAGCCCGCCGTGCGGGTGCCCGTTGCGCGCGTCGCAGAACACGCCCGTCACGACCGGCGTCGCCTTCACCGGCCATAAGTAGCCCGGCGCGCCCGCCGCCGAATCCGGGGATTCGGCGCCCGCCGTGGCCAGGAAAACCGATGCTGCGACGAGCGCGGCAAACGCGGGCCCGACCCATCGGATAGCCGCCAAGCGAACGACGCTCCGCCCGTATAATTTCAGTAAGAAAAGCATGGTCTTACGCACGATCCTCGCGAGGCGCCGCCCGTCTCGCCGACAGGCCGCGAAAAACGGTGAACGGTCCCTGATAAAAGGTCAAGGATCGACATCGGCAATTCGATACGTTTCGTATGGGTCTCTTGCGTCGTTGCGCCCGTTTTCCGCGAAGCCTGACCGGGCGACTCTTGTTCGTCATTACCATTCTTTTGGCGGCGCGAACGGTGTTTTTTCTCGCGCACATGCGCCTGGAATGGCGCGAAAGCCTGGAAGAAGGCGAACGCGCCCGCATCCGAACGGTCGCCGGCACGCTGGCGCTTTCCATCGACGGGGACCGGCACGAGGCCGCCGCCAATGCGCTCGCGAAATCGACCGGCTCCTCCCCCGAGCCCGCCACGTGGAGCGACGCCCCCGAGGAAATCCGCCGCCTGCGCGAATACCTGATACGCGCGGGCCAGGTCACCGATCGCACGACGCCGATTTATACGCTGCGCCCGCGCCCGGAGCGGCTCGAGGCGATCCGCGCCGAACCGGGCCGCGTCCACAAGGGCGCCATGCAGTTTGTCGCTTCGAGCGCCATCGCGCCGTACTGGGATCATTATTACGACTATCGGCCGGAGATGGCGCCCGCCCTGTTCAACGGCGAGATCGTTGATACGGGAATCTACAGCGATCCTCACGGCGCGTGGCTGTCCGCATTCGCGCCGATTCGCGGCGCCGGGGACGGGATCGTCGCGGTCCTGGAGGTCGATTTTTCGGAGGACGCGCTTCTCGATGCGCTGCTCGTCAAATCGCGTGAGCACCTGCTCGAGGCCGGGCTGGACTTCGCCGTCATCGTCGTGACGCTCGCGCTGGTGCTGGCGTATCTCATGCGTCCGCTCTCGCGGTTGCGCGCCGCGGCGCACGGCTTCGGCGCCGGCGATTACAAGACCGCCATGCCGACCCGGGGTGTTGCGGAGGTGGCGGAACTCGGCGGCGTGCTCGACGACGCCAGGCGGCGGATCCTGGCCGACATCGACCGGCACAAGCGCGAACAGGAGCGGGAACTGCGCGACGTCAAGGAACGAACCCGCGCGATCCTCGAAAACGTCGTCGACGGCGTCGTGATCGTGGACGAGAACGGGCTCATCGAGTCGTTCAATCCCGCCGCGGGGCGGCTTTTCGGCGTTTACGATTATCACATCGTCACCGGTCGGCCGTTCGACATGTTCGTCCCCCGGATTCGGCCGGTCTTGAACAAGCACTTCCTGCATCCGCGCGAAGCCGACGACGTGACGAAGATTCGCGGATTCAAGGGCGAACTGACCGGCGAGCGCGAGAACGGAACGAAGATCCCCCTTGAGGTCTCCGTCGCCGAAATGCGTCACGCGAACCAGCGCCTGTTCATCGCGGTGCTGCGCGACATGACCGAGCGAAAAAAATCCGAGCAACTCATCCGCACGCAGCGCGATGACCTGGCCGCCCGGCTCGTCGAGATCGTCTCGCTGCACGAAATCGCCGAGCGCCGCGCGCAGGAACTGGACGAGGCGAATCTCAAGCTGACGCACGCCATCGAGGCCGCCCAGCGCGCCAGCCGCGCCAAGGGCGAGTTCCTCGCGAATATGTCGCACGAGATTCGCACGCCGATGAACGCAATCATCGGATTTTCCGACCTGCTGCTTGCCGAGACGCTGCCGGACGATTCGCACGAGCACGTGCGTATCATTCACGAGGCGGGCGACGCGCTGCTTGCCATCATCGACGACATCCTCGATTTCTCGAAGGTCGAGGCGGGCCGGATCGAGGTCGAACAGGTGCCGTTCGATCTCGCGCGGCTGGCCTCGGACGCCTGCGCGCTGGTCGGCCCACGCGTTCGCGACAAGAAGGTCGAGATCGTGTGCGACATCGCCGGCGACGTGGAGCCGTTTGTCGGCGGCGATCCAGGTCTTCTGCGTCAGATCCTTCTGAACCTGCTCGGCAACGCCGCGAAGTTCACCGCGAAGGGCGAAGTGCGCCTTTCGATCCGCCGCGCCGGCGAAAGCGACGCGCGCGTGCGCCTGGCGTTTTCCGTTCGCGACACCGGCATCGGCATTCCCGATCACATGCAAACGCGCATCTTCGAGGCCTTCACGCAGGTGGACGGCTCCATCCGCCGCCGTCACGGCGGAACGGGCCTCGGGCTTGCGATCACCAAAAGGCTCGTGGAATCGCTCGGCGGAAATCTTTCGGTCGAAAGCCGCGAGGGCCAAGGCAGCGATTTCTCGTTCACCCTCGAATTCGAGCGCCGGGCGGACGGCGACGATCTTCGCCTCGTGCCGCTGGCGGAGCTAGCGGAAAAGCGCCTTCTTATCATCGACGACAACGCCGGCAACCGCCGCGTGGCCGCGGGTTACGCGAAACTTTTCGATATCGACGCGGACGCGGCCTCGAGCGTCGACGAGGGACTTGCGTTCGTCGCCAGACAGCGCGAGGCCGGCCGCGCCTACGACGTGGTGGTCGTGGACGACATCATGCCGAACGCGTCCGGGTTCGAATTCCTGCGCGCGGCGCGGGAAGCGGATTTGCTCGGCGGCACGCACGTCGTCCTCTGGAGCTCGCGTTCGGATTCGGGCCTCTCGATGCAGGCGGCCAACGCGGGATTTTCCGCGTTACTGTTCAAGCCGATCGTCGGCGCGTACCTCGTCGCGACGATACGCGCGCTGCTGGCGCGCACCGGGCCCGGCCCGATGCTGACGCCGCACGTCATCCGCCAGGAACATCTGGACGAGTGCGACCGGACCGACGAGGCCGACCTGTCCGGCGTGAGCGTGCTTGTCGCCGAGGACGTCGAGCCGAATTTCCGGCTGGTTCAAAAGTCGCTCGAACGCATGGGGATCACGCGCGTGTTCTGGGCCCGGGACGGGCGCGAGGCCGTGCATCTGGCGACCACGTGCGCGCCGGATATCGTGCTCATGGACGTGCAGATGCCGGAGTTCGACGGCTACGAGGCCACCGGGCGCATCCGCGCGGCGGGCGGACGCATGCCGATCGTCGCCCTGACCGCCCACGCGATGAACGATCACGAGAACGCGGCGATCGAGGCCGGCTGCGACGATTATCTGCGCAAGCCGATCAAGCATATCACGCTGCGTTCGACGATCGCGCGCTTTTGCGCCGAACGCCGCGAAGGCGCCGGGGCGATCCGCGAGCCGGAACGGGATCCCGCGCCGGCCGGCGCGTCGGCTCGCGAGGCGTCCGTTCCCGGCGCGGCCGTCCCGGGGCTCGATTTCGCGGTCACAAGCAACGCCTATCAGGACGACGCGGAGATCATGGAGCTTGTCGGCGAGATCGTGCGCGAGTTTCCCGCGCGCGCCGAGCGGCTGATGCGCGCGCTCGACGAGGAAAACATGGACGAGGTTTCGCGCTGGGCGCACTCGCTCAAGGGCTTGGCCGCAAATTTTCATCTCGATGCGCTATGCAATCTTGCCCGCGCGATGGAGGCCAAGTGCCGTCGCGCGGGCGCCCGCGCGTCGGATTTCGACGCCGAGCGCCGCGCCGTCGAGGATCTGGCCGCGCGCTCGAGGGCCGCGTAATCGCTTCTCCAATTTCTTTTGTTTCGCAAGCCGTCCTGTGCTAAATTTTCGCGACGACGAGAAAAACACGGGTTTCCGGCGCCGCGCGGCGGGCGTCGTCGTGACAAATAACAGCCTTCGCAAACGTTGAAATAACACCGCGGTGTTGTTCGGCGTAACGAGAAGGGCGTTACACCGAAATGTCGAACGTCATTCTGGTGGATGGAGGCGGCGCGGCGGCGCACCTATCCGCCATCGTCCGCGCGGCTCTCTCCGGCGCCGGCGCGATGCCGGGCGGCGCCCGCGGCGAAACCGCGATTCCCGAGCCGCTTCGCCACCTCGAATGGCCCGACGGCCTCGACTGGAACTCGATGCCGGCCGCGGAGCGCCTGAAGCGCTGCCGCGAGCAGGCGCCCGAGACGCTGCTTCTGATCCGCGTGCTCGACGGCGATCGCGAGTTGCGCCTGGCCGTCGCGGGCGCGTTCCATGACGAAAAACCCGCCGAACCCGCGCCGGATCCGGGAGATGCCGCCGGCCGCGCGCTCCCGTTCCTGGAAGACGCCGGCGCGCGACGCCGCGCCGCCGCCGCGCTCCACGAACTCGACCTTCGCCTGTGGCTTGTCGCCGATCCGCGCGCGGTGACGATGGCGGGCGCGCTTCTCGTCGACGCGGTCGCGCCGCTGTTCCCGCCGGAAGAGATCGACTCGATAAGGGTCGGCCTGTTCGAAACCGTGCAAAACGGCGTCGAGCACGGAAGCCTTGAAATCTCCTACGACGAGAAAACGCGCGCGATGGAGGAAGACATGCTCGCGATGCTCCACCAGGACCGCCGCGACGATCCGGAATTCCGCGACCGCATCGTGGATATCGACCTGACGTTCACGGACGACGCGTGCGCGTTCCGCATCGCCGACGAGGGGCCGGGATTCGACTGGCGCAAGTGGGTCGCGGACATCGACCCGGTCGCCGCCCTGGAGACGCACGGGCGCGGCATCCTCATGACGAAGTTCTACTTCGACGAAATCGCCTACAACGAGGCGGGCAACGTCATCACGGTGACGAAGAGGTTCATCGCAAACGAGAACTAAAAGACTGTTCCCGTGCCCGTGCCCGTGCCCGTGCCAAGAATTTCGATGGACACAATGGACGGAATGGACATTGTGGACAGTTGATGAGCGCGATATACGCGGTGACCTTCGGGCCTACTTGCGATACAACTCCCCATGCTCCGCCGCGTGTCTCCGATAATTCTCCGCCGTCTCTTGCGCGGGGTGGCGGTCGCCGTCCTTCGTGTCGCGGACCTTCGCGGGGATGCCGACGACAAGCGAACCCGGCGGGACGATCGTGTTTTCCAGGACCACCGCGCCCGCCGCGACGATCGAGCCCGCGCCGATGACCGCGTTGTCGAGGATGATCGCGCCCATGCCGATGAGCGCGCGATCCTCGATGGCGCACCCGTGCAGGATCACGCGATGCCCCACCGTGACGTCGTCGCCGACGACGCAGTTCGATTTGCCCGTTGACATGTGCAGCATGCACAGGTCCTGGATGTTGGTGCGTTTGCCGATGCGGACGTGCCCCACGTCGCCGCGCAGGACCGAGCCGTACCACACGCTCGATCCCGCACCGATCGTCACGTCGCCGATGACGACCGCGCCCGGCGCGACGAAAACGTCAGGGGCGAGGTCGGGGGTTTTGCCATTGAGTTCGCGAATGATGTTGTTCATGAGGGAAAAATAGTCCGGAAGGCTGGAAGTCTGAGAGTCTGAAAGGTCATCGCAAGCGCGGCCGGCCCCTTCGAGCCGGCCGCGCCAATCTTCAATCTTCATTCTTCAATCTTCAATTTCCGCATCCGCCGCCGCAACCTCCGTCATCGTCGTCATCGTCGTCATCCGACACGTCGTCGTCCGAGGTGTCGTCGTCATCGCCGGTGTCATCGTCCGCGTCGTCATCGTCCGCATCGTCATCATCGGCGTCATCGTCGGACATGTCGTCGTCGCCGGTGTCATCGTCCGCGTCATCGTCGTCGCCCGTATCGTCGTCGCCCGTGTCGTCGTCGCCCGTATCGTCGTCCGCGGTGTCGTCATCCGTCGCGTCGTCGTCGTCACCGGGGATCGTTGTCGTCGTCGTGCCCGGCGCGGTCGTGGTTGTCGCCGGCGTGGTCGTCGTTGTGGTGGTGGTGGTGGTCGTTGTCGTTGTCGTTGTCGTTGTCGTAGTTGTTGTCGTCGTGGTTGTTGTCGTCGTGGTCGTGGTTGTCGTGGTCGGGATCGGCCAGCCAAAGACGCGGATGTTGTCCACCCCCCACCACCACTCGTAATACGCGTTGTAGTAATGGAAGCGGATCTGCATCGTCTCAAACGTCTCGGACGACAGGTCGACGGTCGCGATTTCCGTCACGTCCCCGCCCGAGAAGCGCGCGACGTTCTCCCACGTGCCGCCGTCCAGGCGAACGTCCACGTCGCCGACCTCCGTCGAATACGAATTGAAGTCGTGCACGAACGTGAAGTAGATGCCCTCGTTGCCTTCCACGTCGATGATCTCACTCGTCAGCGTTTCGTCCAGGTTCGAGGTGTCGTAATAATCCGAGTCCACGATCATGACGACGCCGAGGCTCCCGGGGATATTGCGCCCGCCGGGGTTTTGATCGGTCCACGTGCCCGGGCCCGTTCCGCCGTCCGTGATGTCCCACGGGTGGTCCCAGACGGTCGCGTTCGAGTCCCACGTCTCGGCCCACAACGCCGTCGGCGAAACGTACGCGGCCGATCGCTCCACGGTGTTGGCGTCCTCCTGGCCGAGGCTGTCCTCGGCGCGCACAACGTAGAAATACGTCACGTCCGGCGTCACCGCCGCGTCGACGTACGTTGTGTTCGCCGTTGTCGCGAGCGGCGAATTGAAGTTCTGCCCGTTCGAGGAGAGCGCGCGGTAGATGTTGTACGTGACGCCGTTCGCGTCGGTGCCCGCGCTCCAGTTCAGGCGGATCGAGCCGTCGATCGCCGGGATCGCCGTCGTCAGGCCCGCGAAGACGGGCGGCGCGCAATCCGCGAGCGCCGTATCGGTCTTGACCACGTTCGTGCCGCCGTCGCCGTCGTCCGCGTCGAGATAGGCCGCGCCGATGACGTCGCCGTCGGACACGGAGAGCACGCCGTTGGCCGCCGGCGCGCCGCTTGTGGTGTTGATCGAGCCCTCGTATTCGCCGTCGTTCAACGTCGCCGACAGCGTGACGAACTCGCCCGCCGGCTCCGTCGTGCTCACGACCTTCACCTGGATCGTCGGCGCGGCCAGATCGCTGTCGCGCACGGCGATGTCGATCGTGTCCGAGCAGGTGAAGATATCATCGATGGAGATCGTGCCGTCGGAATTGATGCCCCAGATCGGCAGCATGTACTGATACGCCGCAACGACATCGACGCGGCCGCGGCCGTAGGTGTTGTCCTCGCCGGCCGTGCCGAGATCGACGGCCGTCATGTACAGCGCTTCCTTGAACGCCTCGGGCGGCGCGTCGGGGAACGCCTGCTTGAGAAGCAGCACCGTGCCCGCGACGTGCGGCGTCGCCATGGAGGTGCCGCTGATCGTCGCGTAGCTGTTGTTCGGATACGACGAACGCACGTCAACGCCGATCGCCGAAACCTCCGGCTTGATCGACACGTTGTCGCAATCCGACGGCCCGCGGCTCGAGAAGCCGGCGATCGTGGTGGCGTCCTGATTCAGCGCGCCGACCGCGAAAACCGAAAGCGACGACAGTTGCGAGCTTGCCGGCGAACGCAGGGTTTTCGCGCCGCTTCCCTCGTTGCCCGCCGCGAAGATCACCGCCACGCCCGCGGCCTCGGCCGCCGTGATCGAGGCGTTGAAGTCCGTGCGGCACGGCCCGTAATACCAGGGCGCGAGGCCCCAGGAGTTGCTGCTTACCGCGGGGACGTCGTCCATCGTCGCGGGGTTGCCGTCCGGGTCCGCCGCCCACTGAAATCCGCCGACCGCGTCGGAGAAGATGTCGCCGCCGGTGTCGATCGTCTTGGCGCCGATCCACTTCGCGCCCGGCGCGACTCCGATTTCGTTGGCGCCGGTCTTGCCGAGGATCGTGCCGAGCGTGTGCGTTCCGTGCGTGCTGGAGTCGGTCGGAAAGGTTTGATTGTGCAGCGGATCGAACCATGCGTGCGATGGCTGCACGCCGGGGTCAAGGCCGCGCCAGCGCGCCGCGAACGCGGGGTGGTTGCCGTCGGCGCCGGTGTCCTGATCGCAGGCGAGCGTCCCGGTGCCGTCGATGCCAAGGGCCCACAGGGTCGGCGCGCCGGTCTGGACGACGCCGTTTTCGATGGCGGCGACAAGCGGCGGTGCGTCGTCCTTGGTGACCTCCACCGGCTCCACGAGCTGGATCGGATAGTCGAGATAGATCGAGCGGATGTCGCCGCGCCTGGCCAATTCGTCGAGCGCCCCCGGCATCGCCGTAACCGCGATGGCATTCGTGATCCAGAACGGCTTGATGCGCGTGATCGCGCCGGTCATTGCGCCGATCTCGAGCGCGGAGCGCAGATCGTCCTGCGTCTCCGCCGCCTTTTCCTGAAGGCGCGTGATGACCTCGTAATGCCGGCGGGCCAGGTCGCCGCCTTCGGCCTTCACCTCGGCGATCACGGCGTCCAGATCGACTTGATCGTCAAGCACGAGGATGGCGTCCACCACGCCGGCGGCCCCGGCCAGCGACATCTCGTCGGTGAGATTCGGATCGATCCAGGCCCCCGCGAGCGCGGCGGCCGGTAGAAGGGCGACGCACACGAACGCGATGAGCGTCCGGGAAAACGCGCGCATGTCCCACTCCTTAGGAAATTGGACTCGTTCCCGCCGCACCCTCAAGCGGCGCGCGAATCGAATCGGCTCAAACGGTCAGGGTCGAAAAATCGCGACAAATGCGGGGAAAATCTTACACCGACCAGCCGGAAAAGTCCAAAGCGGCGGCATCACAGGTACGGCCCGCCGAACTCAAGGTACGTGTTCGCGCTTTCCCCGTCGATGTGGAGCGGCGATTCGCAGCCCGTCGAATCGCAAGGATAAATCAGCCAGCGCGTCTGGCCGCTCACGTCTCCAACGATGGCCGGATCGGGCGCGTGATCGCCTGTGAAATCGTATTCCATCGTCATCCACGGCGTATAGTCGAACGCGGTGGGAATGTCCGCATCGTACACTTCGTCCATGGATTCGCCGTTGTAGAGATAAATACGCCATTCATAGACCCATTCGGCGCCGTCCCACACGGATTCTTCGGCGAGGACGAAGACGTCCACGATCCCGTCGCCGCCCAGGTCCGCCGCGCCCGCGTTCGAACGCCCGCCTTCTCCAAGCGGAATCGTCGCGAGCGCCGTGGTTTCCGACCCGTCCAACATCGACAGAAGCGAAAGCTGCCCCGTCCGCGCCCCGCCGTCCGAGTGTTCCGTAATGACGGCGATCGAGGGATCGAGCCCGCCCGCGGGGATATAGCCGACCTGCGTGCCTCCCCGCCGGCGGCCGAAGGCGAACTCGGTGGCGTAGCCCGGCGGCGTCGTGAACGTGAAGCGCTCCGAGTAGCTGCCGGGACCGTCCAGCACGAGCCAGCTTTCAGTGCCGCCCGACTCGCTGATGTTCAGGAACGGATCGAGCACGCCGTCGAGGTCGACGTCGACCGCACCCCAGAGTATGTACGCGTACGAGTTGCTCTCGGGTGTCGGAGCGTATTCCTTGACGAAGACCCCGCCTTCATAGCCGTAAATCGTGTGCGTCGCCTCGCGCGAGGGAATGGCGTCATCGGCCCACGTGAGGGCGTGGATGAATTCCGTCATCCCGTCGCCGTCGAGGTCGCCGGCGAGCGCGCTCGACCAGCCATTGCCGTCCTGCGCCTCGATCGGATCGGTCGAAACGACCGGATCGCCGGTCAGGCTGTCGTACGCGTAAAATTGAGCATATTCGGTCCCGGCGTCGTCCCACTCGCGATAGGTTGCGAAATGCACGGCGCCGGACTCGCCGGTCACATTCGACCCGGTGGGGAACAGGCGTCCCGGCACAAAGTCGGGCAGCCAATTCGTATACCCGACTCCCTCGTCGGCGATCAGATCGCCGGGCGTGATTTCGCCGGCCTCGTTGTGGAAGATCAGGTAGCCGTTGTCTCCGCCGCAATCCGAACAGTAGGTGACGAAGTCGGCGAAGCCGTCGTTGCGTTCGTCGAGGATGGCGAACGCGTACAGATTCGCGGCGACGGGATCGGATTCGTAATACGGCGTCTCGAAATCGCCGCCGGCGTATACGAGAAACGTCGTTTCCAGCGTGCCGGCGTCGAAAGCGGCGATCAGCACGTCCCAGATGCCGTCCTGATTGAAATCCGCGACCGCAAAGCGCGTGCCGCCCTCGCCGATTGCGACGTTCTCCAGAGTAAGCACCGGCGTGGGCGCCAGCGTTCCCGGCTCGACGAGGTTCAGAACGAATCGGTCCTCGTCCCCGTTCATGACGGCCATGGCGAGTTCCTCGTCGCCGTCGCCGTCGTAGTCCGCAGGCACGATACAGCCGGTCTCGGGACCGAGATCGTCGTCGTCCCCGGTGTCGTCGTCGCCCGTGTCATCGTCGCCGGCGTCATCGTCGCCCGACGTGTCATCGTCCGTCACGTCGTCATCGGAATCGTCATTCGCCGCGTCGCCGCCGCCCGAATCGTCGTCATCGTCGCCGCAACTGCAACCGGCGCATACGAAGGTCAATAGAAAACACAGCGAACCGACCCGCCATAGGTTTCGCATCACGCCACCTCCCGAACCAAAGGCAATCAATCCACCATCAAAGGGCAAGCGTAACGAATTTAACGGTAAAAGAGCAATCGCCGATCAAAACGCGGAAGGCGGGCCGGGATTTCACGCTGCGGTTTTTTCGCCGTCGATAAGCGCGCGACGTTCCTGGCTTCCCGGTTTCACAGTCGTATCCCATCGTATTTCGCCGCGTCTAAACAGGCATTCGGCGTTCCCCGCCTGTCAGCACCCGCACCCGCCGCCGTCGTCGTCGTCATCATCATCATCATCGTCGTCATCATCGTCATCCGCCGCGTCGTCGTCGTCGTCGCCAACATCGTCGTCATCGGCATCGTCGTCGTCGCCGCCAGAATCGTCGTCGTCGCCCGTGTCGTCGTCGGTATCATCGTCTGCCGCGTCGTCGTCCGCGGTATCGTCATCGTCGTCCGGGGGCGGTTCGTCGCCGACCGTGAACGCGCTGAACATCTCGTCCTTGCCGTATGCCGTCGTGACGCGCAGATGACGCACGCCGGTGTCGGCGTCCGTCGCGTAGGTGACGTCGATACGCAGCTCATCCGGCGAGACGAACGTGAGATCCGTGGGCGATACCGATGTGTCGTCGAAGCCGAAGCCGATTTCGACAAGCGGCGCCGCGTCCTCGAACAGGCGCTTGCCGGCAACGACGAGCGTCGTCGTTTCGCCCCGATACGCGACATCGGGCGTCACGGATACCAGGCGCGGCGTCGGCCACGCGGCGATGACGACCTTGCCCGACAGGCGGCCCGCGTCCGAAGCGCGCGGCGCGCCGAAGGCCACGTCATTCACGCCGTCGCCGTCGAAATCCGCGATCGCGATCGACGCGCCAAACAGCGACTGCTCGTCCGTTTCTGCAAAACGCCAGAAGGGCGTCGTGGTGAGGTCGAACGCGGCCGTCGCCGGGAAATGCGACGCGCGCCACAGGAACGCGGCGCCCGCGCGCGCGGGATCGGTCGACGGGTGCGATTCGCGGAACGGCCGCGTCAGCCACAGGTCTTGTTTGCCGTCGCCGTCCGAGTCGGCGATGGCGATTTTCCAGCCTAGGCGGCCGTAGGTGGTGTCGCCCTCGACGAGGAACTTTTCGGTCACGTCGTTTAGGTCGTGCTCGCCAATGATCGCGCCGAGCACCACCGAACGCACCTCGCCCGCCTGCACCATGCCGTCGATCTCGCGCGTGGCGGATGCGACGAGAAGCTGCGGCGTGCCCGTGCCGCCGGGATCGCCGCCCGCGAGCGCCGCGCCGAGCTTTCCGTAGGGCGCCGTGCCGTTGACGACAAACTCCGGCGTCGTGTCGCGATCCGTCTCGAAGAATGAATAGCCGTACACGCGTCCCGCGATCGGCTCGCCGCCCGCGCCCGGGCGGCCGGGCTGCCCGACGACGAGATATTTCTGCCCGAACTCAAATTCGACGACCGCGACGGCGTATCCGAACCATCCGTAGTTGACGGAGTCGGACGCGACCCAGTCCGCGTCATCGACATCGGCGCTCGCCGGCGGAAGGCCGGTCGTGGATAAAAAGACGGCGACGCGCCCGCGCTGCCGGCCCGCGCCGCGGTGATACGGCGTCGCGACCACGAGGTCGGCGTATCCGTCGCCGTCGAGATCGCCGCCCGCGAGCGTGTGGCCGAGATTTTCGTACGGCGCGTCCGACGCGATGACGACATCCGGCGTCGCCGAAATTCCGCCGCCGGGCTGGCCGAGGAAGATTTCGACCTTACCGTGGTAGCCCGGATCGCCGAGCGCGGTGCCGACGGTGGGCGAGGAGACGGCCAGGTCGTCGCGGCCGTCCGCGTTCAGGTCGATCGTCTCCACCTGCCAGCCGAAGCGGCCGTATTCCGCGTCGCCCGTAAGGATCACGTCCGCGTCGGCGAGGAGGTTGAAATCGACATCGCCCTCGGCGAAGGCGCCGCCGTACACGATGTAGACGGCGCCGGTCTGTCCTTCGCCGGGCTCGCCCGTTCCGGGCGCGCCGATGGCAAGGTCGGGCGCGCCGTCGTCATTGTAGTCGCCGGCGGCGAGGTCCGTGCCGACGTAGTCGTTCGCGCCACCCGTGACCCAGGTGGAGATGCGATCCGCGTGCGCGGGGATGGCGAGGCCGTCCGCGGCGGCGGTTTTGGCGATGGGTCGTAATGCGTCGCGCGCGCCTTCGACGGCGACCGCGTCCGTGGCCTCGAAGTACACGCCGCGCTCGGTGCGCGTCTCGGTGATCGTGATGCCAAGGTGCGCGAGGTTCGCGACGGCGTTGAAATGCAACTCCTCGATGTAATCGTGCATGACGGAAAGATTCACACCCGGAGGCGGGGCGAGCGGGCCGGCAGGCGGCGGGCCGTTTTCGAGCCAGTCGATCGTCTGCGTCCAGTACCACGTCGTCCACGCGGCCATGTCGTCGATGCCGCCGACGAAGTAATCGTGCATGTGTTCGACGAGAAACGGCGAGTCGTTCGCGTAGAGGAAATAGAGCAGGAACCCGCCGATCTTCTCGGCGAGCGCGCCGATGTATTGTACGCGCATCTGGTTTTCGATGTCCGCCGCCGTGACGGTGTCGTAACCGAGCTCGTGATACACGGCCTCCATATCCTGCGACGGGATGTACCACGGCGAAAGCCAATCGACGCCCTGATCAAAGGAGTAAACGAGGTCGCCGCCGGTGTCCGCGGCGGTGTGCGCGGCCTGCCAGTCGTTGTCGAACTCCATTGCGCTCATCACGTCGATGAGCGCCTCGGCGATCGGCAGGCCGTGCCAGTTGATGTCGGCGATGCCGTGGCACGCGAAGCCGAAAACGAACGCGATGAGCTTTTCGGTCGCGGTGTCCCACGGCTTGGGATAGGCCTCGCGGATGTACTCGACGACCGCGATGCGCCACGGGTCCCAGTGCGCGTATTCCGCCTCGTCGTGAAACGCCTGGCCGACGAATCCCCAATCGGGGAACACCGAACCGGGTTGCAGCGCATCCTGGTGATCGAGGACGAATTGCTCGTAATCCGGATGCGCCGGCGACGCGAAATCCAGCACCGCGCGCTGCGCCACCTCGTTGTGCACGGTGATGCCCGCGGCGTTGGCCGCGCCGGCGGCGAGAAGGACAACGGCGGCCGCGACAACGACCGCGCGAAGATTCGGTTTCATGCGCACCTCGTGACGGCGGAAACGCGAATCGCGCCGCCTGCCGTCGAATCGAAACAAGCGCCGAATCTACCAAAACACGGGGCGGCAAACCAATGCGTTCGACGTTACGGACGCGCGCGCCTTGCCTCGTCCCGCGAATCGTGTGAGATACGAGCGATGCTTCGATCCCCGACGTCTTCTCGCGCGGCCCTGGTCGCGGTCGCGTTTGCCGCGATGGCGCTTGCGCTTTTCGGCGCGTGCACCGAAATCGAGGACCCGCCCGACAACATCATCCCGACCGAATTCGCGCCGCGCGAGGAACCGATCTCGATCGTCGTCGAGGCCGGTAACGCCGACGGCACGCTGCACGATCCGTACCTCGGCGTGACGATCGACACGGCGGAGTTCGTCAATTCGCGCACCGAGCCGGACGACCCGGGTTTTTACGAGGGCATCCGCCGTCCGGATCTGTCGAACCCGCGCCTGCGGGCGCTCGTGCGCCAGCTCATGCCGGGCATCCTGCGCATCGGCGGCACCGTCGCTGACGGCACGTATTTCTGCGAGGGCGAAGGCGACTGCGACCTGCCGGAGAGCTACCAGATCTCCTATCGCGACGCCGAGACGTTTCAGCCGGGCTACTGGACGCGCGACGATATCCGCGAGATCGCCGATTTCGCCGAGGCGACCGACGCGCGCGTTTCGTTCTGCCTGAACTTCGGCCCCGGCCCGCGCGACGCCGACACCGGCGCTTGGACCGACGCCGACGCGCGCCGCCTCATCCGCTTCGCGCGCGGGCTCGACAACGGAGACCGCTTCGACATCTGGGAGGCGGGCAACGAGGTCAACGGCTTCTTCTTCAACTTCAAGATGCCGGGCGGCTTCGGGCCGGACCAATACGCGGACGACCTTCGCGTGTTGCGGGATCTGATCGACGAGGAAGATCCGGGCGGCCGGCTTCTCGCGCTCGGCTCGTACTACTACCCGGTCTACTTCGTCGGCGATGTGTTCCGCTTCTCGGCGCGTACACTCGCCCTGGCGCGCGATGTCGTCGATATCGCCTCTTGGCACCTCTACCCCACGCAGTCCGATGGCTGCGGCGAAAGCCCGCTTTGGCAGACGTTTCCCGCGACAGCGGAAAATCTGTTCGACGAGAACATCGTGGAAACGTCCCGCGCGTACGCAAGCGATTTCAAGACAGCCGCGAAGGACGTGCCGGTGTTTCTGGGTGAAAGCGCGTCGGCGCAATGCGGCGGGCAGGACGGCGTGTCCAATCGCCTGGCCGACGCGCTGTGGTGGGCCGACTGGATCGGCGTGCTCGCCTCGGAGGGGACGGGCACGTTCGTGCGGCAGTCGCTCGCAGGACTGCGTTACGGGATCGTCGAACACGACACGTGGGAGCCGTACCCGACCTGGTACACGATCTGGCTTTACAAAAACTTCGTCGCGAAGGCGCACCTGAAAACGACCACGCTTCGACACACGCTCAAGGCGCACGGCTTCTGCGGTACCGAGAGCGGGCGCGTCACGATCGTGATCGCGAATCCCCAGGCGAAGGCGCGCGAGGCGATTGTCGAGCTTTCCGGCGCCGCGATCGAAAGCGCCGTGCGTTTCGATCTGACATCACCCGGCGGTCTTGCGGGCCGCCTTGCGTTTATCAATGGGGTCGCGGTGGACGAGGCCGGCAACATGGCGATGCCCGAAGGTGAGCCGGTTGATGTCACGGACGGCGTCGCGACGCTGGCGATTGCAGGCGAGTCGCTCACGTTCGTTTCGGCCGTTGTCGTGGGCGAAGCCGAGGCGTGCCAGTAGGATTGCGGCGACGAATCCACGTGCTAAGTTGTCCACCGGTCATGTTGAAGCGTCTTTGCACCGCCGCCGTCATCGTTGCCGCCGCCGCCCTTGCGAGCGGTTGCGAAATCGTCCGCGATCTTTTCGGTCCCAAACCGAACCTCGTATTCATCGTCATCGACACCTTGCGCGCCGATCACCTTGGCGTCTACGGCTATGCCCGCCCGACCTCGCGGAACATCGACCGCTTCGCCGCCCAGGCGACGGTCTTTGAGCGGATGTATAGCCCGAGCCCCTGGACGATGCCCGCAACGGCGTCGATGTTCACGTCGCTTCCGCCCCGGGACCACGGCATCGCGGAATGGAAACATCCGCTCGAAGGTCGCCTCCTGACGCTCGCGGAAGTCTTGAACGAAGAAGGCTACGACACGGAGGCGGTCGTCAGCCACGTCATCTTCCGGCCGAAATACGGCTTCAACCAGGGCTTTGATCGATTCGATACGTCGGTTCTCAAGTTGGGCGAGTCGAAATCGATTGCGTCGTCGAAAGAGGTCACCGACCTGGCGATCGAGGCGGTGGACCGCCTCGACGCAGGCCCGTTTTTTCTGTGGGTCCACTATTTCGATCCGCACAACGACTATCTGCGTCATGAGGAATTCGATTTCGGCCGCCGCGCCGTCGACCGGTACGACAGCGAGATCGCCTACACGGACCGGCATCTGGGGCGCCTGCTCGATCATCTGAAGGCGGCGGGCCGGTTTGACGACAGCGTCATCGCTATCGTCGCGGATCACGGCGAGGAGTTCGGCGATCACGGCGGCACGCGGCATTCAAAGACGTTATACGAGGAGGTGCTGCGCGTTCCGTTTATTCTGCACGCCCCGGGCTTCGCCCCTGGGCGCGTGGACACCGTGTTATGGCATGTGGATGTGGCGCCGACGTTCCTTGCGCTGCTCGAAATCGACGCGCCGGAATCGTTTCAGGGCCGGCCGATCGAGTCGGCGGGCGATCGATTCGTGAAGGGGAAGGACCGCACCATTTTCGCGGAGACGCTGCGTTTTGCCGACAAGCGCGGCGTGCTCGATCAGGACTGGAAATACATCCACGACCGCGAGGCGCAGGCGGTCGAGCTGTTTGACCTGAAGGCCGACCCGCGCGAGAAGCGCGATCTCTACAAAGCGTCGCTCGGGCGCGCCGCCGGCATGCAGCAGATGCTCGACGCGCACAATGCCAGGGAGCGCGCGAAGGTGAGCGAAAACGAAATCCCGGATGACCTTGCCGACGAGCTGAAAAGCCTGGGGTATTTGCAGTAGGGGGGAAGAGGGAAGAGGAAACAGGAAAGAGGAAACAGGAAATAGGAACGAGCGACACGCCGCGAGCCGGTGGTATTTACAAAAATGTTCGCGTCAACTTTGTTAACCTGAGTTTCGCGCAGCGGCGTTGGGTCGGCGCGGCGGTATTGTCACCGTGAGCGCGGATGACAAACCTCGCGCCCGCGATGACCTTCCAGCCATCCAGCCTTCCAGCCTTACTAAACCGCGTCGCCTTCGTTCACGGTCCAGATCTCGCCGGAGTAGATCAGCTTTTTCAGATCGCCGGGTCCGCGCTTTTCGATGGCCGAATCAATCTGCGCGCGAACGCTCGCGTCGTAGGTCGGCCGTTCGACCTCGCGCAGCACGCCGATCGGCGTGGGGAAGGCGGGCGGCAGCATCTGCGCGAGCATGAACGCATAGCCTGGATCGGGCGCGTGCTCGTCGTGCACCACGAGATCGGCTTCGGTCACGCCGTTTTCGCCGATGGTGACGACCTCGGGTAAAAGGCCGTTCAGGCGGATGCCTTTATTCCCGTCCGCGCCGAAGACGAGCGGCTTGCCGTGTTCGAGATACACGGCGCTATCCGCGCGCGTCGCGCGGTTCTCCACATCGTCGAAGGCCTTGTCGTTGAAGACCAGGCAGTTTTGATAAATCTCCACGAGCGAGGTGCCCTTGTACGCGGCGGCGCGCTTGACGATCTGACCCAGGTGCTTGATGTCCACGTCGATCGCGCGCGCCACGAAGCTCGCGCCCGCGCCGATGGCGACGGACAGGGGATTGAACGGCGCGTCCACGCTGCCGAACGGGGAGGATTTTGACTTCGTGCCCGGCAGGCTCGTCGGCGAATATTGTCCCTTGGTCAGGCCGTAGATGCGGTTGTTGAAAAGCAGGACGTTCAGATCGACGTTGCGGCGCAAGGCGTGGATGAAGTGGTTGCCGCCGATGGAAAGCGCGTCGCCGTCACCGGTCACCACCCACACGGACAGATCCGGCCGCGCGAGCTTCAGGCCCGTCGCGATACCCGGCGCCCGCCCATGGATGCCGTGAAAGCCGTATGTGTTCATGTAATACGGAAAGCGGCCGGAACAACCGATGCCGGAGACGAACACGACGTTGTGCGGCGCAAGTCCAAGCTCCGGCAACGCCTTTTGCACGGTCGCGAGGATCGCGTAGTCGCCACAGCCGGGGCACCAGCGGACCTCCTGGTCGGAGGCGAAGTCTTTTTTTGTGAGCGTCTGTTGCATCAGTTGGTCTCCTTGACGATCGCGAGCGCGCGCTCGACAAGCTCGACGACGCGAAACGGGCGCCCCTGCACCTTCGGGAATCCGGCGAAATTACCTTCGTATTTCGCGCGCAGGAGCATGAGAAGCTGCCCGCTGTTGAGTTCGGGGATGAGCACCGTGCGATAGCGGCGCACGACTTCGCCCAGATTTTTCGGGAGCGGATTCAGGTGACGCAGGTGCGCGGTCGCCACGGACACGCCCTGCCGCGCCAGTCTTTCGCGCATGGTGCGGATGCCGCCGGCCGTCGAACCCCATCCGATCACGAGCAGGTCGCCCGAATCCGGGCCGGTCACCTCAAGGTCCGGCACGCCGTTCGCGACCGCGTCCATTTTGTCGGCGCGCATCCGCATCATCGCCTCGTGGTTTTCCGGGTCGTAGCTGACGTTGCCCGTGTGCAAGTCCTTCTCGAGCCCGCCGATGCGATAGGTCATTCCCGGCGTGCCGGGCACCACCCACGGCCGGCCCAGCGTCGCGAGGTCGCGATCGAAGTGCGCCACGCCGTTCGCGCCATCCGGCTTGCGCACGGCAAACCGCGGCAGGGCGTCGAGATCCGGCAGAAGCCAGGGCTCCGAGCTGTTGGCGACGAAGCCGTCGGACAACACCATCACGGGCGTCATGTGCGTCACCGCGATACGCGCCGCCTCGATCATCACGTCGAAGCAATCCGCGGGCGTCGCCGGCGCGAGGATCGGCATCGGGCACTCTCCGTGCCGCCCGAACATCGCCAGAAGCAGGTCGGACTGTTCCGGCTTGGTCGGCATGCCGGTCGACGGACCCGCCCGCTGAACGTTGATGACAATGAGCGGAAGCTCCGCGACGACGGCCAGGCCAAGCGCCTCGGCCTTCAGGTCGATGCCCGGGCCGCTCGACGCGGTCGCCGCCAGTGTTCCACCGTAGGACGCGCCGATCGCCGAGCAAACCGCGGCGATCTCATCCTCGGCCTGGAACGTCGATACGTCGTAGTGCGTGTAGTGCGAAAGCTCGTGGAGAATCTCGGAAGCCGGCGTGATGGGATAGCTGCCGAAAAACAGCGGCGTCCCCGCGAGCCTGGCGGCCGTCACGAGGCCCATCGCGGTCGCCGAGTTGCCGGTCACGTGCCGGTAGGTTCCCGGATCGAGCGACGCGCGCCTGACGCGGTAGCTCGTCGAGAAGATCTCCGTCATCTCGCCGAAGTTGTACCCCGCCTTCAGCACCTTCAGGTTCGCGGCAACGATGTCGGGGCTCGCGGCGAATTTTTTGGTGATCCACGCGCGCGTGTTGTCGAGCGGCCGGTTGTAAAGCCAATACAGGAGACCGAGCGCGAAAAAGTTCTTGCAGCGGCCTTTTTCCTTGTTCGACAGGGGCGATTCGGCCAGTGTCTCCTGCGTCAGGCGCGTGATGTCGAGCGAGTGAACGCGGTGCGACGAGAGCGATCCGTCCTCGAGCGGATTCGACTCGTATCCCGCCTTGCGTAAATTGTCGGACCCAAATCCGGAGGTGTTCGCGATGATGATGCCGCCCATCACGAGATCGTCGATATTCGCCTTCAGCGCCGCGGCGTTCATCGCCACGAGAATGTCCGGCGTATCGCCGGGCGTGTGGACGGGCTCCGACGAGAACTGGAGCTGGAATCCCGAGACGCCGGCAAGCGTGCCCGCGGGCGCGCGGATTTCCGCCGGATAATCCGGAAGCGTGGAGAGGTCATTGCCGACCGCGAAGCTCGTCGCCGTGAACTGCGTCCCGGTGAGTTGCATCCCGTCGCCGGAGTCGCCCGCAAGGCGGATGACGACCGAAGGAACCTCTTCGACCGGGCGCGCGGGATTCCGGCTGATGGCGGTGGTTTCAGGCATATTTACGAATCCGTTGTTGATGATGAAGCCGGCAGCGCTCGCAAAACGATGTCGCGGCGAACCGGTGAGCGTCGGAGGCGCTGTATCTGGGAAGGACCATTCAATTCAGGTTTGCGGTGCGGACAACCACCGGCGACGATCACGGCCATCGCGTCGTCGCGTCCCGGCGTTCGCGGCGCGAGCCGCCGGATTTTGTTGCGGTTTTGATCTATGATCCCTTCGCGGCCGCATGTCAACAAAGTGTTGGCCTCGGCGCGCCGGTTTGGCGCGAGCTTGTTCCGCCGGCGGTGCGCGAAATGTTATGAGTCTAACAAAATGAACCGACCGTCCACGCTCCGCCGGATGAAGCGCCGTCCCTGGTATAAGACGCTGGGCTTTTTTCTCGCGGCCCAGATTCTGCTGCTTCTCGCCACGGCGATTGTCACGGAGATCGGAATGTCGATTTGGTCCGCGCGGTTGCGCGGACAGACGGCGATTCGATTCACGAACGTGCCAGACGGAAAGATCAATTTTTCCGATGCGAATCTGCACATTGTCGCGACGGGCGATTCGCACACCTTCGGCATCGGCGCGGGGACAACCGGAAGCTACCCCGCGCAGCTCGCGCGTTTGATCCACCACAAACGCCCGGACCTCCGCCCGGCGGTCATCAATGTCGCGTTTCCCGGCTACAACTCGTCGCAGGCTCTGCGCTCGTTGACGGACTACTTTTTGACCGGGCGCCGCGCGGACGTCGCGCTGTTGTCCGCGGGCACGAATAACGGTCACAACCTGGAGGAAGCAACGTTTCTGCGGGCGGACATCGCCAGGGCGCCGGTTCCCGTTCAACTGGCGCACCTGCTCGAACACAGCCGCGCTTACAAGCTGTCGCGCATTACCACCGCGCGCATCGAGCAATTGCTTGGCGACGGCGTGGATGACACGGACTGGGTGGGATGCGTTCTGTGCAAGAAAGACGAGCCGATGCTCATCGAGTGGCTCGCCGCGGATTTTCGCGAGATGGTCCGGATCGCGCGATCAAAAGGCGCCAAACCGGTGCTCGTCGGGTACTGGATGCACCGCAAATTCATCCACGAAGCGATGTCGACCGTGTCCCGGGAGACGGGCACCCCGTATGTCATAAACGAACACTTCAATCTCGCCGCCCGGCACAAGGAGAAGGATTTTCTCGTGCCCGACAATCACCCGAACGCCGAGGGATACGAGCGAATCGCCAACGCGGTGTATCTGACCTTGCTCGACGAAGGTTTGTTGCCGCCGCGACCCCCGGAGCCGGCGCCGTGAGATCGCCCGGCATTCGCCTTTCCCGGCGCCGGCGCCCCTGGTACAAGACGCTTGTCTTCCTCGCCGTCGCGCAGGTGGTGATCGCAATACCGCTCGCCTGGCTTGCCATCGAGATCGGCATGGCGTTGTGGTCGGCGCGTCTGCGCACCGAGGCGAACGCGCGATTTACCCGCCCGCCGGTCGGGCGCATCAATTTCGCGGACGCGAATTTTCGCATCGTGGCGACCGGCGATTCGCACACCTTCGGCATCGGCGCGCCGCCGGGAAAAAGCTACCCGGAACATCTGGCCAGGCTGATCCATCAGGAGCGGCCGGATCTGCGGACGTCCGTGATCAACGTTGGGCGCCCCGGCTACAATTCCTCGCAGGCGCTGAACGCGCTGAAGGACTATTTTCTCGCCCGTTGGCCTACGGACCTGGTGCTCGTTGGCGGCGGCGGCAACAACGAGCAGAACCTCTCCGACGCGACGATTCTCGACGGCGACATCGCCCGCGCACCCGATCGCGCGAAACTCGCGCACCTGCTTTCCCACAGCCGCGCTTACAAATTGAGCTGGATCGCGCGCACGCGAATCAGGCAGCTCCTTCGCGACGGCGTGGAGGACATCACGACGCTCGACTGCGTCCTGTGCGGGGGCGACCAGGGGATTCTCGCGGACTGGCTGAAAGACGATCTGCGCGCGATGGTGAACCTTGCGCGCGAACAGGGCGCCCGGCCGGTCATCGTCGGCTACTGGCACCGCAGCCTCTATGTCCATCGCGCGATGACGTCGGTCTCCCGGGACATGGGCGTGCCGTTTGTCCGAAACTACGACTTCAACCTGCCGAGCCGAGGGGACGTCGAACACTTCCTTGCGCCCGACCTTCACCCCAACAGCGAAGGTTACATGCGCATGGCCAGCGCCGTTTATCTGAGCCTCGTGGACGAAAATCTTTTGCCGCCCGCGCCGTAGCCGGGCTCAGCTCGCGCCGGCGTTTCCGACCATCGCGGCCAAGGGCAAAACGTCGCCTTCGCCGACGCCCGCTTCGCGGAAATAGCCCCGGTTCACCTCGAGCACATAGGTCACGGCGTCTTTTTCCGGCCCCCAATGCGAAAGCGACAGCGGGGTCATGTCGGCGATCATCAATACGCGCCCGGTCGCGTCGCAGAACGCGGCGGAAAGCGGGATGCGCGTGTTTTTCATCCAGAAACGCACCGGTCGCGCCTTGGGAAACACGAACAGCATGCCGCGATCGGGCGGCAGCGTATCGCGGTTCATGAGGCCGATGCGGCGCGCGTCGGGCGTGGCGGCGATCTCCACCGTCAGCCGTTTCGTGCCGACGACGATCGCCGCCTCCGGCAGGCCGCGGTTGACCTCCATCGCGTCGTCCGCGTGCGCCAAGGGCCGTCGCGCGGCGCCCGCGAAAACCGCCAGCGCCAACACCGCGACGGTGAAAAGGCCGAATCGAACGGCCGGCGTATCCAGGCGAAAGTCCATGATCTTTCCCCAACTTCGGGAGCATGGTAGGAAGGCGTGCGCGCGCAGGCAACGGTCGCGCGTTTCGGGCCGGAAAAACGTTTCGCGGCCCGCCCCCGGGAGATCCTCGTTTCCGTGAACCCATATATACGATTTCCTGCCGTCGCCGCCGCCCTGGTCGCGGCGGTCTTCGTTTCCGCTTGCGCGGCGCGCGGGCGCCCGGTCACCGGCGAATTGCGCGCACAGGCCGCGGAAATCGAGGCCGGCAAGAAGATCGACGACAAGTCGAACCTGTATTACCTCGCGATCGTGGCGGAAAACGCGCGCATTTCCGGCGACATCGAGGGCGCCCGCCAGGCGCTCGATGCGATGGCGAGGATCGAGGACAACGCCGATATCGAGCGGCTGCTCGCGCGCATCGCGGTGCAGACGGGCGACCTGGATCAGGCGCTCAAGTACGGCCGCCGCGCGTACGAATTGGCGCCGGGCGATGTCGAGAACGCGGCGCTTCTGGCGGGGATCCACTCCGTCATGGGCAACATCGACGACGCGATCGAGGTCTACGAGCAGACGCTCAAGCGCCTGCCGGACGAGCCGGAAATCCCGATCCTTCTGGCGCGGCTGTACATGCTCAAGAAGGATGAGCGCAAGGCGCACCGGCTCCTGACCGAACACGTCCGCCGGCATCCGGAATCCGCCGAGGGACACTTCGAACTGGCGCGCATGGCGCTTGCCGAAAACGACTGCGCGACCGCCGTGCCGCACGCGAAAAAGTCGATCGAGGCGGAACCGCGATTCGCGCGCGCGTACATCGCCCTTGGCCTTTGCGCCGAACTCGTGGGCGAGGACGAGGAGGCCATCGCGGCCTACGAGCGCGCGCTCGAACTCGAACCCGACAACTCCAACGTGCGCTCGCACCTTGTTCGCATGCACCTTCGCGACCAACGCCTGGACGAGGCCGAACGCGAGAACGAAAAACTGCGCCTGTTCCAGTACGAGGACGAGGTCGGCGTGCAGATCACGCGCGGGCTCATCCTTTATCAGCGCGGGCGCTTCGAGGAAGCCTCCGAGGAATTCAAGCTCATCCTCTCCGCGGAGCCGCAAAACGGCGAGGCGCGCTACCTGCTCGGCATGTCGCGGATGCGTCTGTCCGATCTCCACGGCGCCCTCGAAACCCTGGCGCGCATCCCGCAGGATCACGACCGGTACTACGACGGCATTCGCGTGCGCGCGCATATCCTTCGCCGTTTGCGCCGCCCGGCCGAGGCCGCGCAAGTCCTGCGCCAGGCGCTGCAAATGAACCCCGAGGACGCCGCCACCATGAGCGAGCTGGCCTTCGTGCTCGCGGACATGGGCGAGGTCGATCGCGCCATCGAGCTGATGAACGAGGCGGTGAAGATCGCACCCGACCGCGGCCGGATGATGTATTCCTACGCGAACCTGCTCGAGCGCGTCGGCCGCTGGCGCGAGGGCGTCGAGCTGATGGAGACGGTGCTCGAGCAAGATCCCGACGACGCCGACGCGATGAACTACATCGGCTACACGCTCGTCGAACACGACACCGACATCGAGCGCGCCGAGATCCTGCTGCGCCGCGCGATCGAGATGCGCCCGAACGACGGGCCGATCATCGATAGTTACGGCTGGCTTCTCTACAAGCAGGGCAAGTATCAGGAAGCGCAAACGTGGCTCGCCCGCGCGCACGAACTTTTGCCCGACGAGCCGGTGATCGCCGAGCACCTGGGCGACTGCTACGTCGCGCTCAACCTGCCCGACAAGGCGCGCGAGGTTTATCGCGAAGCCCTCGAACGCAATCCGGAGCCGGATCAGCAGCGCCGCCTCGAACAGAAGCTGCAGGGACTTGAATAGCGCGCGCGCCGTCATCTTTTTCGCGGCGGTCGCTCTTGTCGCCGCGGCTTGCGCGCCGCGCCCGCGGGCGCCGTCGATCGGAATCGACACCGAGGATCTCGCCGAGGCGCTCAAGGCCCGTGCCGTGCCGTTTTCCGCATTCGGTACGATGCGCTCCGGCGGCCTGGCCATCGGCTACGCCGAGGCGAAATTGCTTGTCGATCCCGTCCGCGGGATACGCATCGACGCCTTCACGCCGTTCATGACGCCGATGGGCTCCATCGTATTGCTCCCCCGGTACGGCCAGTATCTCAACCGCGTCGAGCGCGTGCTCATCCAGGGCGAGCCGGCGAAAATCCTTGCGACGCTCTTTGCGCTTCCCGTCGATCCGGCGCCATTGCCCGCGATCCTGGCAGGCGGCCTGCCCGCCGCGCACGACGGCTGGGATCTCGTGCGCCCGTGGCCCATCGACCCGCCGGGCGCGATCATGCTCGCGGGGCGCGACGCGGGCGGCCGGTGGCTGCGCGCCGCGATCGAGGGGGGAAATCGACGCTTGACAAGCTTTGCAAGTTTTCGAGAGGATGATCCCACGGATCTTTTGGCGCAGATTACGTGTTCCGACCATCGGGACGGGCCGGTGCCCATTCCGCAAAAGGTCGTGATCCGCGCGCCGGAAAGCGGCGAGACGCTCACCCTGCGGCTGACGCAGATCGAAATCGGCAAGGGACCGACGGATGCCGATTTGCGAATTGCCGAGGACGGCGTCAAGGTCATCGACCTGTAGCCGCGTCCGGCAAGCGCGACGGCGCCCGGAGGGGAACATCGTGGAAATCAGCACCCACAGGCGTCTTGGCGACATGCTCGTCGATCGAGGCGCGCTTGCGCCGCACCAGCTCGAAGCGGCGCTCAACGATCAACGCTCCTTCGGCGGCCGGATCGGCTCGCACCTTCTGCGCATGGGTTTCGTCAACGAGAACAAGCTGGTCGACGCGCTCGCCGAGCAGCTTCGCGTCGTCAGGATCAATCTGCGGCGCAGCCGCATCCGCATCGACGCGCTCGCGTACGCCAAGAAGGATTTCTGCGCGCGTCACGGGCTCATCCCCGTCGCGCGGCGCGCGGGCGGCGGCCGGCCGAAGCTACTGGTCGCGATGACGGACCCCGCGGACCTGGACGCGCAGCGCACGATCGAGTTCGCGGGCGGCTGCCAGGTCATCGCGGCCATCGCGCCGGAGTCCGACATTCGCCTCGCGATCGACTATTGTTATGCCGACGGCAAGCTGCGCGAAGCCAACGGCGAGGAAGACTTCCAGCAGCGGATCAACATCGACGGCGCACCGGAGGACTCCGAGGATTTCATCATCCTTTCCTCCGACAGCGAGGAGACGCCGATGCGCCCGGCATTCGAAGCGCGCCTGGAGGCGCTCGAACGCCTGCTCATCCGCAAGGGCCTCATCGCCGAAAACGAACTCCCGCCGCGCAACCGGAAACCGACCGCGCATTAATATTTCACCGCGAAGACGCGAAGAAACGCGAAGAACGCAACGAGAAAAAATCTTCGCGTTCTTTGCATTTTTCTTTGCGTCTTTGCGGTAAAACAATTTCGTGTCTCTGCTTTCCATCGACAACCTGCGCGTTTCCTTCGACACGCCCGCCGGCGTTTCAAGGCCCGTGGACGGCGTCTGTCTGTCCATCGCGCGCGGCGAGCGCGTGGGAATCGTCGGCGAATCCGGCAGCGGAAAGTCGCTGACGATGCGCGGCGCGTGCCGCCTCGCGCCGCGCGGCGCGTCGGTCGCGGGTAGCGCGACGCTCGACGGCGCGGGCGATCTGCTCGCCATGACGGACGGCGCGCTTGGCCGGGTGCGCGGGCGGCGGATCGGGTTTGTCTTTCAGGATCCGATGACGTTCCTGAACCCGGTGATGACCGTCGGCGCGCAGATCGGCGAGGTCCTCACAACGCACTTGCGCATGACCCGCAAACAGGCCGCGGCGCGCGCGGTGGAATTGCTTGCTGATGTGCGTTTGCCGCAGCCGGACCGCGCGGCGAAGTCGTATCCGTTTCAGCTATCCGGCGGCATGCGCCAGCGCGCGCTTATCGCCATGGCGCTCGCGGGCGAGCCGGACCTGGTGATCGCCGACGAGCCGACGACCGCGCTCGACGTCACGGTGCAGACGCGCGTGCTCGACATCCTGCGCGAGCGCTGCGAAGCGGGTCATCGCGCGCTTGTCCTCATCAGCCACGATTTCGGCGTTGTGAGCCAGGTGTGCGACCGCATCGCCGTGATGTACGCGGGGAAGATCGTGGAAGAGGGCACGCGCGACGCGGTGCTCGGCGCGCCCGCGCATCCCTACACGCGCGCGCTGCTTTCGGTCGTGCACGCGCTCGACGAGGGAAGAATCGCCGCGCCGATCCCCGGCCAGGTACCGGACCCCGCGCACCGCCTGCCCGGATGCGCCTTTGCGCCGCGCTGCCCGGTGGTCATCGACGCCTGCCGCCACGACGAGATTCCGGAAATCGAGATCACGCCGGGCCATCGGGCCCGGTGCGTGCGGATAAGCGGCGCGTAACAGAGCCGCGACCGTCAGGGAGCGGGTGATATCGAAGCAGGCGAGACGCCTGCGCTCCCGGAAA
>JAIOHV010000125.1 GCA_019912885.1 bacterium | reverse complement strand
GGGACCTCTCAGTTCGACATTGCCAATGATAATACCCGCCAACACTTTCTTGGCGGCGGGATATATAGGCAGATACAACCATAAGGAGGCTTGGCGATGTCTCGATTGACGCTTGCGTTGACTTTGGCAATTTTTACATTTATCGTGACTGCGGCATATGCGACCGTCGATTCCACCCCACCAGCGGATTGGGACTATGGCAGCCATGACGTGGACGAAACCGACCCGCAATATGAGATCGTTTGGACCGGGCAACTCGATAGCGGGTTTCAATTGCTGCCTGACCCCAAAACGGTAACCCTGCTTGGCGGGAATATCGGCCAATTGCCGATGTGCATCGGTATCATGAAATACGATACACATCTTGACGAATCGGAAGGGGAGGCCTTTGCTTTCTTCGCCACGCGGGCCGAAAACACGACCTTGGACGATCTGAATGCCGATCCTCTCGAATGCGATAATCTTGTCGCGAGTGAGATTTCGCCCAGACGCCCCGCCTTCGTTTTTCTGCACGAAAAATAGGGGACAGTCACCTATTATAGTTATCTTGCGTTGCCGCGAGTGCGGTTGAGCCGGGCGCCGACGGCGAGCGTAGGCCTTGTTTTCCGCTACCTCCGAAGCAGGTGAGGACTCCTGCGATCCCGGGGTGTGGCTATCGTGGTTTGGACGAAGAAAACCTCGCTGACCGATTACCCGGACACTTTTGCGTTCAACGTGTCCGTGGACCACAGCGGGCGCGATTTCTACATCGGACGACTTCGACGACCTCTCGCGGGTCCGCGGCGTGACGTCGGACTACAAGAACAACGGGACGGTCCCAATCCATCTTCTCCCACTACTCCGAGTGGGAGACAAATCCGACCGGGACTGGTGCACGGAGTGATCGCCAATGGGGAATGGCGAATTACGAATTGGGAATGAATCGCACGTCGCCTGGACCGCACGACAGAATGCCTGACGCGGACGAGACCGCCCGCCGCCGAAAAATTTGGCGGCGGGCGTTCTGAGTTTTCGCCGATCAGACCCTTTCGACGATGACCGCCATGCCCATTCCGCCGCCGACGCACAACGTCGCCGCTCCGACCGCCAGATCGCGCTTTTGCATCTCAAAAAGCAGCGAAAGGACGATGCGCAGGCCCGTCATGCCGACCGGGTGGCCAAGCGCGATGCCGGAGCCGTTGACGTTCGTCTTGTCGCGATCAAGGCCGAGCAGCCGCTCGACGGCGATGTATTGCGCCGCGAACGCCTCGTTGACCTCGAAAAGCTGCACGTCGGAAAGCTCCATCTTTGCGCGCTTGAGGGCCTGCTTCATCGCGGGCACGGGGCCGTAGCCCATCAATTCCGGCTCCACACCGCCGATGCCGTAGGCAAGGACGCGCGCCATCGGGCGCAGGTCGTACGATTTCGCCGCGTCGCCGCTTGCGACCACCGCCGCGCAGGCGCCGTCGTTGAGGCCCGATGCGTTGCCCGCCGTGACCGTGCCGTCCTTGCGGAACGCGGGCTTGAGCCTGGAGAGGCTTTCGAGCGACGCGTCCGCGCGCGGATGCTCGTCCGTGTCGAACGGAATCGGATCGCCCTTGCGTTGCGGAATCGGCACGGGAACGATCTCGTCGTTGAATCGCCCCGACTCGATCGCGGCGATCGCGCGCGCGTGGCTTGTCGCCGCCAGTTCGTCCTGATCCTGCCGCGTGATGTCGTATTTCGCGGCGAGGTTTTCGGCCGTCTCGCCCATGTGGTAGCGGCCGAACGGGTCTTGCAGGCCCTCGCTGAGCATGTCGGTCGCCGGGCGCGCGCCCATCCTGGCGCCCCAGCGCATGTCGTAGAGCGCGTAGGGCACGCGGCTCATGTTCTCCGCGCCGCCGACGAGTACCATCTCGGCGTCGCCGCATTTGATCTGCTGCGCCGCAAAGACGAGCGCCTGCATCGAGCTGGAGCACTGCCGCTGGATCGTCGCGCCCGGCACGGTGAACGGCAGGCCGGCGTTGAGCCCGATGCAGCGGCCGATGTTGATCTCATCCGTGCGCATCATGCAGTGGCCGACGAGTACGTCGTCGAATTTGTCCACCGGCGCATTTGCGCGCTTGATCGCTTCCTTCGCGGCGATCGTGCCGAGCTCGAGCGCCGAAACGTCCTTGAGCGATTTTCCGAATCCGCCGATCGGAGTCCGGGCGCCGGAAATGATGAAGACCTCGCGCATGATTACTCCGGATGCACGTCCTGCGACAGCTCGATGAGCACGCCGCCGGCGGTTTTAGGGTGGACGAACGCGACCTTTTTTCCGTGCGCGCCGATGCGCGGGGTCTCGTCGATGAGCTTGAATCCCTGCTCTTTCATGTGCGCGAGCGCCTCGTCGATGTTCTCCACCTCGAAACAGATATGGTGGATGCCGGCGCCGCGCTTTTCGACGAACTTGCTGATCGCGCTGTCCGGGTCCGTGCCTTCGAGCAGTTCGACGTTGGTCTCGCCAACCGGAAGGAACGCGGCCACGACCTTCTGATCCGCGACGATCTCCTGGTGCGCGTCGTCAAGACGCAGTCCGACGGTCCAGAACGGCAGCGCTTCCTCGAGACTCTTCGTGGCGATGCCGATGTGATCGATTTTCTTGAGCATGGTGTCTCCCTCGGTTCGTTAGAGCCGGTGTTTCAGAACGATGATCTCGGTGGAGCCGGGCAGCGAGTCCGCCTTCACCTCGATCTCGTCCGTGTCGACGCGTTTCACGTTGTCGCGCCCCGCCAAAAAGGGATCGACGGGGGCGATATCGAAGCCGCATTTGTCGGTCTTGTAATGCATGGGGATGACGATCTTCGGGCGGACGCGCTCCACCACGTCGCGCGCTTCGTTTGCGTCGATCGTGAAAAAGCCGCCGACGGGAATGAGCATCACGTCGACCTCGCCGATTTTTTTCACCTGATCGTCCGAGAGCAGATGGCCCAGATCTCCCATGTGGCAAACCTTCACGCCGTTGACCGTGAATTTGAAAATCTTGATCTTGCCGCGGTCGGCGCCCTCGGATTTGTCGTGGAACGCATCCACCGCTTCGAACGCGATGTTCCTGGCCATGCCGGAGCCGCGCATCACCGAAAAATCGCCTTCGAACTGCTTCACGTAATTGTGGTCCGGGTGGTCATGCGAAACGACCACGATATCCGGCTTCGAATCGACCGGGTGATAGCCGACCGCCCCGCCGTACGCGCCCGATTCGTACGGATCGCACACGATACATGTGCCTTCGTCGGAAAAAATCGAAAAACAGGAATGACCGTTGTAACGAATCTTCATGGGATATCCCCCCGCGCGCCCCGGGGATAAGAAAAAAAAGAGACGACGGCGCCGGCCGCCCCCGTTCGGCCGAAAGCCCCTTCGCCCCGATCCTAGGCGATGCCACGGAGCGCTTCAAGAAACGGTTCGAACACCGAAGGCTGAAAGCTGAAGGCAGAACGCTGAACGCTGATGGCTGCTTGGCGATCGCGTCGCTGCGCGCTCACATCAACGGGTCAACGATGGACATCCGGTCCATCGTGTCGATTTTATCCAATGGTCCGCCGCCTCGCGCGCGGCTTGCCTGACACGAGCGGTTTACCCAGAATGCCGGCCATGAATAAAAAAGCTTCGCTCCTTGTCAGTATCCTCGTGGTCGCGGCGCTCGTCGTTTTCATTGGTCTGATCGTCCGTGACCGCCTGGCGCCGAAGTTCGACAAGAACAACGACGGCAATCCCGACGAGTGGTTCCAGTACAGGCTGTCCGGCGAGCTTGTCCATTTCAAGAAGGATCGAAATTACGACGGCAACATCGACTACGAGGAATATTACGTGGCCGGCGTGCTGCGCGAGACCCTGACGGACACCGACAACGACGGCGCGTGGAACATTCGCGGCGAATACGATGAGCAGGGACGGCTCGCGGTCGTGTACCGTGACATGGACGTCGACGGAAGGTATGAGCGCCGCATCGTTCGCGACGTGGAGGCGGATCGGCCGCTCTATACGGAGATCGATCGAACCGGCTCCGGATCGTGGGAGCGCGCGACCGCCGAGGACTTCCCGCCCCAGAAGCCCTAGAGCCCCCGGATGGGACAATCCTCGCAGCGCGGACGCGTCTTTTTGCAGTAGTCCTTGCCCAGGTTCACGATCTGCGCGTGATATTCGTTGTAGAGGGCGCGATCGGGCGAAAACCACCCATGAAACGCGTCCTGCACCTCGCCGTAACGGACGCCCTCATCAAACGCGCCCTTTCGGTGGAAGATGCGTTTTGTGTACGCGTCGACGACGAAGATCGGCATGTCCATGGCGTAGAGCAGCATCGAATCCGCCGTCTCCGGGCCGATGCCGGAAAGCGCGAGCAGCTCCGCGCGCAACCGCGCCGGATCCTCGCCGCGCATCGCCTCCACGTTTCCGTATTTGTCACGCACCCATCGCGCGAAATGGCGCAGACGCACAGCCTTCTGATTGAAATAGCCCGAAGGCCGGATGAGTTTCGCGAGCGTCGGTAGTCGCGCGTCCGCGATGCCGTCGATCGTCAGCATCTCGGCGTCCTTCAGATTCGCGATCGCACGCTCGACGTTCGACCACGCGGTGTTTTGCGTCAGAATCGCTCCGACGCACACCTCGAACGGCGTCTCCCCTGGCCACCAGGAAAGCGGCCCGAAGTGCGCGGACATGGCGTCGTGAATGCGCCGCGCGCGCGCCATTCCCATTGTCCCCCGCGTCCGATGACATACGCCCACCCAGGGCTTTTCGTCGTTGCCCGGCATGCGTTCATTGTGCGGGAGGATCGGGCGCGATGAAAAGGGTACGGCGCTTCGCGCCGCGGGGCCGCCTTCGTTACGCCACGATATCGACGATCGTGCCCGTCATCTCGTCGCCGGTTTTCAGCACCTCGACATTCGCCTTGTGCATCACTTTGGCGACCTTCAGATCGACGACATTGCTGACCAGGTTCTCGTCCTGGCCGTTCGATTTCGCGATCGAGCGGGCGGCTCGATCAAGCAGGTTCCAGGACCGCTGCATGCCGCGGAGGGCGTTATCCATGATGGATACGTGCATTTTTTTCTTGGCCTCGACAGGCCCCTCTCGTTCTTACGTATCGGTACGCCGCGCGAACGGGATGAGAATCGATTCGTGAGCCGATCCGGTCGCCGGCACGTGCGGATCAAACGGAATCGCCCGCGTTGCCGGCTCCCTCATTCGAGAAGCCTCTCGTTCGACAGAAAATCCACGAGCATTCCGGCCAGGATGTCGTGCCCTTGCGGCGTCATGTGGACGTGATCGTGCGGCAAAATGACCTCGTGGAAGGGGTAGTTGCCGTAAAACGCCTTGAAAGCGTCGAAATACGGCACATCCTCCTCCTTGACCAACTCGCGAGTCGCCCGCCGAACGTCATGAAAGGGACCCTCGTCCGCCGTAAGCCTCCGGACCTCGCCCCAATATTCGCTGACGAAAGCGACCTTCGCGCCGATCCGGCGCGCCTTGCGGATGATGTCGCGGTAGTTTTCCTTCGTGTCCTCCGGAGGATTCGTGTTCACGAGCGCCAGGGACTGCGTTTTCGCAAGGAGCGGAAACTCATGGCGGGCTCGCTCGAATCGGCGCACCGCGACGTTGTAAAAGGCCAGTTTCCGAAGGTATTGCCCCGCTTCGCGGGTCGCCGCGGCGGACGCCCCGTCTTCGAGCAATTCGCGCAGCCGATACACGCCCTCGCGCGAATCGACGTCGTTGCGGTTCATGTACATGACGACGAGGTCCGGCTCAAAGCGGTAGGCGTACCGCGTGAAAAGTACCATCACCTGAAAGCTGTTGTATCCGCGAACGCCGCCGTTCAGCACCTCGAATCCGCCGCCGAATCTTTCGTTAAGTCGGATTTCCAGGCGCGCGGGAAAAGCCTGGTCGGCGCGATCGAGCCCGTCGCCCCACACGTTCGAGCCGCCGATGACCATGATGCGATAAACGTCCTTCGGTTTCTCGACGGCGACCGTATTGCCGCGAAAATCCGTCGCCTCGACGCGATAGTTCCAGGAGTGCGCGTGCCGGGGTACGAACTGAAGAAGGTTTTTCGGCATGAAAAACAGCGGGCCTTCGTCGGCGACGAATTCGTCGGAGACGGCGCCGGGCGCCCACTGCGTCGGCGGAATGGTTGTCCGCGTGACAATCTCGAGGCCAGGGATGAGAAGCAGGGAAAATCCGAGGATGAGCGGACCCGCGTGGCGCATTCGATCGCGCGACGCGAGCGCCGGCCACCCGAGCGCCGGCAACGCGAACACCCACGCGAGCGACGTCAGAGCCGTGAACGCGAGCGGGACGGTCGCCAACCCCATCGCGCGGCGCCCACGCTCGAACGACGTATCCGTGAGCCGCGCGTACAGACGCGCAAGCGCGAACGGAATCGCGGCGGCGACGAAGACGAGAAAAAAAGAATCCTCGACATCCGTGTCTCCGCTCGAGGCCGCGCGAAACGCGCCAAAGGCTCCGGCGAGCGCAAACAACGGCAGAAGAAAGCGCCCGATGGCCGGCGCGTTTTCCGGCGCCGCGAGCCCCGAGCGCGCGAGCACAAAACGCAATCGCAAGTAGCCGAATATCGCCCCTACAAAAAGCTCCCCCCCTTCGAGCGCGAGCGCCGTGCGGCAAAGGTGCAGGCCCAACGCCAGAACGCCAAAAGAAAAGATCTGGCTGAGTCTCGCGGACGCGACGGATGCGAACGATTGCGTCAACCGGCCTTCGACCAGCATCGTCAGCGCGGCAAACGCAAGACCGGCCAGCGCGAAAATCGCGAGCCTCCCGCCGGACGGCCAGACCGCCTCGAACTCGTCGTGCGCGACAACCCGGAAATCCGGAATCCCGCCCGCGCCCCAATCCGCGGCGACAAGCGACACCGCGCGCAGGCGCAACTCGCCGGCGTCGGCCTGAAGCGACACGGACGCGATATCCGCCAAATCCCGATGACGTTCGATGCGCGGATCTCCGTCCATCGAAACGGTGATGATCCCATGCTCGAAGCCGATTTCGACAAGGCCCGCAAGCACGGCGTCGAACACGTTTCCCTCGTGCTCCTCATCGACCAGAACGAGGATTTCGCCGTCGCCGGTTTTCGCCACGAGCGACCACGCGGCCGGCGCCTCGTTATGCGGGCGAAACGCGAGGATCGCCGACTTTCCCCGGCGAACATCGTCGGGAAAGGGCACCTCGATCCGCGCGCCCGCGTGAAGGACGATCTCGCCGGCCCGCCCGCCGATCTCCCCGTGGAGGGCATAGCCCGCGCCATGCGTCGCTGTGATCGGATTACGCAGTAGAAGTGCCAGGGCGATGCCCGCGAGCGCGCCGGCAACGAGGACCGCAAGTGTCGGGACCACGCGTTTCACGGCAAAACCGCCTCCCGTCGCGCAATGACACCCGCGTCCGCGACAAGGCCGTGCTCGACGAGAAAGCAATCGAGGATCTCCGCCAGGCACGCGTGCCCGGCGGCCGTCAAATGGACGTCATCCAGAAACAGCTCGTCAAACAGCTTGCCGCATCTCCCCACCCCGGATCGCGCATCCAGAAAAGGTGTCCCGGTTTCGTTTGCCACGCGCCGCATGACCGATTGATAACGCGGAAGTCCGGGAACGGATGCCTCGGCCGCGAAAACGATGGCGAACCCGTGCGCGCGCGCGATGGCGGCCATCTCGCCGAGATTTTCACCAAACTCCGTTTCGGAAACCGATTGCGGCAGATGGTCCAACACCGCCACGCTTGGCGCCGGCATCATCGTGTTTCGCATGCCGGTGACGAATCGGGCCATCAGGCGATACGTGGAAAATTCGTTCAACCATATCCCCATTCGACGGATGGCCTTTCCCCGTTCGCTCGATCGCGCCATTTCGTCCGCGATGACGCGGCGATAATCTTCGGCGGAGATATCCGGGCCCAGTTTCGCCGCGATTTCAAACAGACGTCGCGCGGAAAGCTCACTGCCGTAAGCCGTGTCGTTGTAGCCGGCGTAAACGATCACAAGGTCGGGCTTGTAACGAACAATCTCGTGCTCCAGATTCATGAGCATGTGAAACGACGTCGCCGCGCTTTGCCCGGCGTTCAACACCTCGATGGTGCGTCCGCTTCCGCGCCCGCGCAATCGCTCCTGAAGGATCCACGGCCAGGTATCCTGCTCGCGATCGATCCCGTCACCCTTCGTCGAGGAACTGCCAAGCGCGACGATGCGAAAGACGTTGCGCCCCTTCACTATCGACGGCACCTGTTCGCGCCAACGATGGCTCAAGCCCAGGCGAACATGCCATCCTCCCGGCTGCAATTTCAGGACACCCGCCGGGATCGGGTTACCGAAAATGATGGCCCCCCCTTCGCCGTCGTTCGCCGGCATCACGTGGCGCAACTCCGAAAAGTACCCGTCGATGCGCAGGCCGGCTTCGAAGGACACGATCGACGCGATAACGGCCAGGAGCAGCACGGCCTGCGGCCAAGCGATCGAATGCCGCCGCCGGAACAAGGCATATGCCGCGACCGCGGGCATGACGGCAACAAAAATGCCCGCGCGCGATCGCCAGGCCCGCACCGGATCGTCGTTGTCAACGAATGCGAACGACAACACGGCGAACGCAACGAGGATCGATGCCCAAACGGCGATGCCTGCGCGCCGACCGCCCTCGGGGTCGCGCCGAATATCAAACCAGCGCACGACAAGGGCCGTGGCCGTCCAGGCGCCGAAGATGGCCGCGACGATGGGCGGCGGATCCTGCGCCGCAACGAGAAATAGCGGTACGAAAAGCGCCGTTGGTCCGCCGGGAATGGGCGCGTCCTTCGTGATGACGAAACGCTCAAAGATGCCCGCGGCGAGGCAGACCAGTAGCGCGCCGGCGATACGATCGATAAAAACAAACGCGCTTTCATCATCCGCCGGCGCAAAAAGAAAGCGCCGCGCCAAACCCGCGGCGAAAGCGAATAGCAGAACCGCCGCACTGCTCCCCAAAGGCGCCGCCAGCCGGCGCGCGCCGCCGTTCATGCGCGTGGCAAACGGCGCGAACCGGAACGGGCCGGCGGCGGCGTGGGTGTCGGCGAGACTACTTGCAAACCACTCCGTGCATCGGCTCGAAACGCGGGAACGGCATTCCGGCCTCCGCAAGCGCGTTCATCGGAATGAACTCGGCGGCTTCCGCCATGCGATTCCACAGCGCTTTCACCGCGGGATTTTCGTTGGCCTTGTCGCCGGAAGTTTCCTCCACCCACTCGAAGATCTCCATCCACGCGCCGTCGGCGTTCGAGCGCAGGTACAAAGGCGGACGCAGCGTGGCAAAGCCTTCCTTGCGCAAAAGCGGAAGATGCTGCCCGAGCAGCATTTTCAACTCGTTTTCCTTGCCCTCGCGCGGCCGATACGCCGCGATACAAACAACACCCTTTGACATCAATCGTTCTCCTTCCATCAAACGTTACGGGCATCATTTCGCAATCAGGGGGGTCAATCAAGCGGCGTCAGCAGCCTTTCGGCGTCAAGAAACGCTTCGAGCACGCGCGCAAAACACGCGGCCCCGCCCGGGTTGAAATGCACGTCGTCGATCAGCAACTCGCCAATCGGCCGCTCGCACGCCCCAAGCGCGGCCACGGCGTCAAGAAAAGGCACGGCTTCGGCTTTTGCCGTGCGTCGCATGACGGCATGATATCGTTCGACCGCGGATGTCGAGGCCTCCGCGACGAGCGCGATCTTAAAATCACGCTCTCGGGCGATCGCGATCATCTCCCGCAGATTTTCCGCGTATTCCGCTTCCGAGACCGCCGGCTCGAGATATTCGAACATCGCCTCTTCCGCTTCGGGCAACGCGGCGTGCCGCGCTTTCACGATCGGCCCGGCCATCGCGCGGTACGTGGCGAATCGAGACATCCACGCGCGGGCGCGATTGACCGGCGACTCGCCCGCCCGCGCCCGCCGCGCTTCCTGCGCGATGACGCGGCGAAAGGTTTCGGCGTCCGTGTCCGACGGCAGATTTTTCGTGATCTCGAACATGCGGCGAACGGGGATTTCGTTGCCGAGGGTCGCATCGTTGTATCCCGCGTACACGATGACGAGGTCGGGTTCGTAGCGCACGATCTCGTGCTTCAAATTCATCAGCAGTTGAAACGACGTATCGCCGCTGCGCCCCGCGTTGAAGACTTCGTAGCCCGATCCGCTTTCCGCCCGGAGCTGCTGTTCGAGTCGATACGGCCACGTGTCTTCCTCGCGATCGACGCCAAGCCCCTCGGTTGACGATCCGCCGATCGCCACGATGCGAAATACGCCGACCGCCTTTTCGACCGGCCCGTAATCGCGCCAACCCGTGAATCCCAGCGCGACGGACCAGCCCTCCGGCCGCGACTTCAGCACGTTCGGTGGAATCGCGTTGCCGAGACGCGCTCGGCGATAGCGGTCCCAGCCATCGTCGCGCTGCATGTGGCGCGGCTCGGTCAGGGCGCCGTCAAGACGCAAGCCCGCCTCGAGAAAGACGACGCAACCCACGAGCCCAAGAAAGATGACCGGAGTGTATGCACGAAACGCATACCGGAGACGCACGACGAAAAACAACGCCAAAGGAAATACAACCGCGGCAAGCGCGCCGGCACGCGATCGTCCGATGTCGATGGCGGGTTCCGGTTCGATGAAGCCGATCGATAACATCGCGGCGAGAGCAGAACCCGCAAGGCCGGCCGTGACGACACGAAGGCGCAGTCCCGGAAATCCGAACGCGAGAAGCGACACGCCAAAAAATACGGCGGCAAGCGGCAGGCTTGCGGCGCGGTTGTCCGCGTTCGCGGCGATGAGGCCGACGCTCCCAAGAATCAACATGCCCGCGACGGCGGCGACGACGATGGCCGTGCGAGGCGAAAGAGCGCGGAGGCGGTCGGCGCGCTGCGTTCGCGGTCCTCGCGTCAGCCATGCCGCGCAGAGCGCGACGACGCTCCAAATCCATGCGATCGCGGTGACGACGCGCGGCGAATCCGCGAGCAAGGCGACGCCCGCCGGCGCGAACAGCAACGCGAAGCCGATAATCGATCGGAAGGCGCGAGAAGCGGTCATGACCGGGCGGAACTGTCCGCCGAAATCACGACGGCGACAAGGAGCCGGAAATCGCCACGCCTCCGGACTCGGACCTCACGCCGACGGCCAGGTCGTCTGGCGTATCCCAGCGCCGGTCCGGGCCGGACGAACGAAGACGCCAGGCGTCGCCGTCGCGGTCCAGCCGATAACGCGCGAACCACGGATCTTTCGCCGGCAGCAAACGCGCGTCGCCCGTCTCCCTGGCGAGCCGCGCGCGGATATCGGCATATGCGGTGTCGCCCGGTTGCGTCGATTCGAATAGTGCGGGGGGAACGGCCGCAAGCGTTTCGCGCATCTGCACGATGGCGGCGCTCCCGCGACGGCGCGCGTCCGCGCGGCCGATGTCCGACATCACGCCCACCGACGCGACAAGCGCCGATGCAAGCGCGACAAACGCAAAGGCGCGAATCCGCCGAACGGCCCGCGCACGTAGCGCGGCCGCGGCCCCGAACACGAGCGCGAGCTGGGCGATGATCCCGGCCGAGTGGAAGTTCGACGCGTACGCCCCGTGCACGACAAACGGCAGTCCCAGCGCGAGCGCGCCAATGGACCACAGCCGCGATGTCAGGGCGTTGAGCGTGGCGGCACCTATGTCGCCTTCCCGGCTTTCAGGGCCGCCTTTTGTGCCTTGGCCTGTTCCTTGGCGACCTTGTCCGCCATCTTTCGCAAAAACGCGTCGCCCTTGTTGATGCAGCAGTTCTTGTATTTCTCGCCGCTGCCGCACGGACAGGGGTCGTTTCGGCCGACCTGCAGGACCGCTCGCGGGCCGGTCACGACACTCTTGCGCAGCGAGGCGCGCGGATTCAAACGCAACGTTTTTCGTGCCATCGAATGCTTCTCCCGGCGCGCCACGCCGGGCGCGCAAACGGCGAATGATTTACCACAAACCGCCGCGCGTTTTAATACATCGCGCCGCGCGCGCCATCGAGCCGGCGGCGCACGTATTCCACGATGTTCGGCAGGTATTCGCGGATGTCGGGGCGCGCGTAATTTGTCGCGGCGAGCGCCTCGTCCGTGTTGCGCGTATCGTACGCGGCGTGCACTTCCATATAGACGAGCGCCTCTTCCTGCCCGTCTAGAAGGCGCCGCAGGCCGGGTGTGCGCATCAACAGCCGCACGACACCGATCGGCAGCGTGCCAAACGGTTCGCCGAGCGAAAAGCACTTCGCGAGCGCGGCGGCGAATTCGCCCAGCGTCATCGGCGCCGGATCCGCCAGTTGAAACGTCTTTCCGACAGCGTCGTCGCGCGTGGCGATGCGCACCGTCGCGCCGACGACGAAATCGACCGGCACGAGATTCAGGCGAACGTCACGCGCGCCGATGGCCGGCAGGCGCAGGCCCTTGATAAGCAATCCGCGGCGGGCCAACCGCGCGAGCAGAAGGATCATCGGATACGGCCCGTCGTATTTGTCCGCCTCGCCGGTTTTCGAGTCGCCAATCACGATCGCCGGGCGAATGATGATGCTGGTCACGGTTTCGCGCCGGCGTACCAGCACCTCCGCGTGGTATTTCGTCGCCTCGTAGTGATTCTTGAACGCCTGGCTTTCCGAAAGTTCGTGCTCGAAAACCGTGTCGGTTCGCGTGCCCGAGACGTAGCAGGTGGAAAAATACACGTGGCGCGAAAGGTTCTCGATCTTCTCGCATAGATCGAGCACGTTTCGCGTGCCCTCCACGTTCACTTTTTGCGCGGTCGCGGCGTCGACGGCAAGGTCATAGACGGCCGCGAGATGCCAAACCTCCGTCGCTTCGCCGGCAACGGCGCGCTCGTCGCTCTCCGAAAGCCCGAGGTTCGGCATGGTGATATCGCCGATCGCAAGGCGCGAAGCCTCCGCGGCTCCCGGTATCGACGCGATCGCTTCCCGCGCGGCGGCAAGAAATTTTTCCTGGACGAGAAAAATGAATCGCGTGTCCGTATCGCGTGAGAGGATCTCCGCGACGAGCCGCTTGCCGATAAATCCCGGAAATCCTGTAAAAAAAATGACGCGCCCGGCCATCCGATCGTCCTTTCCGCACCTTTCGCCGCCGGTTGTAGGCGAGCGATCGAAATTGGTCAATGAAAAGCGGCGCGTGTTTGTTGACGACCCGCCGGACGCATGAAAGAATCCGCGCCCCGTGACGCCATTTGAATCCGCGCGGCGGCGGCCGTCGCCCCCTGCCATTCTTCTCATCCTTGCGCTTTCGATCGGCCTTGCCGGCTGCGGCGAGAAGCTCTTCGACGAGGTCGATGTCTATTCGGCGCGCGTCACGTATTCGTGCGCCGACAAGGCGGAGGAGTTGCTGTGGGCGTATAAACGTGCCGGAATCCATTCCGTGGCAGTCGCCGCCGGCGCGCTCGAGGCGCCGCCGGAACCGGACCGCCCGGAGCCCGATCCGCCCGAATACCAGAACGATCTCCTGCTCGAAGCATCGAAGTCGGCCCCCGGCAAGGCGGTGCCGTTTATTTACATCCCTTATGACATCGAGGATCCGCTGGCATTTTTCGTCGAACGCCAGCGCGAAGGCGCCCGGGGGCTGGCTCTGTGGCAGCGCGGCGGACCCGACGAAATTCGGCTGACCGATCCGCGATACGAGCCGCTCTATCAATACCTGGAGCTGCACGGAATCCCCTGTTTCGCGCATATCGAGACCGATGTTGCCCGCGACGAACTGGTGGCGCTTCTGACGGACCACCCGGAATTGCACGTCATCGCCGGCGGCATGATGGGATTGCCATCGGACCTCGACGCGGTGAGCCGTTACCTCGAAATGATACCGAATCTATTCGTCGATATCGGCTTCGATGCCATCCCGGAGCTGCCCGAGATCTTCAACGCCATCGCGGGCGACCGCGAACGCGCGGCGTTGTTCTTCGAATTGATGCAGGACCGCGTGCTGTTCGCCGCGGGCCTCAACTTCGACCACCGCCTGCATCGCCGCGGCCAGTGGGGCGCGCAGCTCTACACCGCCTATCGCCTGTTCGTCGAACGCGATAGCGTTCAGACGCGGATCCGCGCCCCAACCGGCAAGTGGACGCCCGTCGAATACGCCGGTCTTGCGCTTGAAAACGACAAGCTCGCGAAACTCTACCATCACAATTTCCGCCGCATCGTCGGGCAAAAATTGCCCGAAACCGGCCCGGGAAACCTGCACCTGCTCAAGTCGGACGTCGTTTCCGGCTGGTCGTTTGATCCGGTTTCCGCGAACCTTCTGGTCGTCGCGCTCGTCGCGCCCAAGGGGCGCCTGGTTCAAACCATCAGCACGCAGCGCCTGCGCGATGCGCTCGCCGGCAAGCTGACCGACTGGAAAGAGTTGAACGGCGAGCCCGGTCCGGTTCGGATCGGCTCGTTCGGCGGATTCGCCAAGTTCATCGCGGATCGGCTCGAGGCGCCGCTCGTGGCCACCGTGGTCGAATTCGATACACCCGAAGAACTTCTCGACGCGCTGGTGAACGAAGGTGATCTGCTCGGATTCGTGCCGCTGGCGCGCCTGGACGGCCGTGTCGAGGTATTGACGGTCGATGGTGACAACCCGTGCGTCTCCAACGTGCGTTTTTGCGCCTCCAAGGGTTCCCCCACGGTCCGCAACTATTTTCCGACCTATCCGCTATTGATTCCGATCGCGTACCCCGAGGACGCGCCCGCGCCTGTTTTCGATCCGTATCAACTCCGCACGTTCCTGATCGCCGGCGGACTGTCCGCGCCGGACGAGCCATTTACCCTCGACCTCGACCGGTCCGAGGCGGACGACGCGTTCGCCCGGCGCATGCGGCCGGTTTACGACCTGCACCCGAACGTGCGCCGTTCCGATTTTCCGATTTTCCTGTCAGCGAAGCCGAACGAACGCGAAGCCTTCCTGCTGCGTGTGCTGGGTGCCCGCTCGCTCGTGCCGGACGGCGGGGCCGTTCGCGCGTTCGGGTCCGCCCTCGGCGAGGCGCAAGCGACGTTGCGATCGACCGTTCGCGGCATGCCGGTCACCATCGCGACCGGCGCGGCCGATCTCGGCGGCGCCGGTGTCGAGGTCCTGGCCTTGCCCGCGTCCGCCACGCGCGCGGATATTGACGCGGGCCTTGCCGCCGGCGCGGACGCCGTGCTGGCGGGAAACGTCGTTCGGGCGTTGCGGCGCCTTGGCTCAACGAACATTCCTCTCGGCGATTTTCTCGGCGACGAGGGATCGAACGGGGCGTTCCTGACGCTCACGTTTCTGGGCGACCGCCTGGCCATGGCGCGCGTAACACCGATCGAGACCAAGGAAGGCATGGTGCAGCGGCGCTACGGCGACGAAGCCCGCGCGCTCGCCCTCGCCGCGTGGCAATAACGCACCGCGACCGCGAGAGAATCGTTCTCGTTATCCGCACCGCGCGCGTCGCCATTTTCGTCATCGCCGCGTTCGTCCTCGTCGATATCGCCTTTCGTCACGCGTCGCATGCCTCGTTCGCCAGGCCCACTTTCCGTTTCGCCAACGACACGCGTGCGCTGCTTACGGACTACCTTGCCTGGCTGTCCGCGAACGACGAGCCGACGATCCATTTCATCGGTGATTCCACGATCCAGGGGCAACGGCTCGACGCCGCGAACACCCCGCCGGCGCTTGTGGCCGCCCTTCTGCACGATACGCCGGCGCGCGATTACCGCGTCGCCAACATCGGCCTGACGGCAACCAAACTCCCGGACGCCTTTTACATCACGCACCGCATCGGGACGCGGCCGGGCGACGTGTTCGTTTACAACATCAACTACAAGAATTTCGGGGCGTGGGATCTCGGCGTGCCCATGCGTTTTCCCGATCTCTACGCGCCCGATGCCGATCGCTTCGTGGGCGCCGGCGCTCGCGAGGCGGTTCGCGCCGGCCCGTCGGATTCGGACGCAACCGCCGATCCGTGGGCGCGCGGCGTCACGGCCGCGGAGGCGTTCGCGCGCGATCATTGGTTTTTCTACCGCAATCGCGACATCGTGAATGCGTGGATCTTCGGGCTTCATCCGCGCAAGCTCGCCAGGAGCTATTACCAGGTGGCGGTGGCGAGCGGCTTTCGCGCGTCGATCGAACGCCTTTCGCGCCGGCGCGCCGCTCGGCGCGACTGGACCGAAACACGGTGGGACGACTGGGCGATCGAGGTGCTGCGTTCGTATTACGACGTCGCGCCGCTTGACGACACGAATCCCGTTTTCCGTTTTCTGGGGCCTACCGCGCGTCTGGCTCGCGAGCGCGAAGCGGTGCCCATCTTTTTCGCGAACCCGATGAACCGCGCGTTAAACGGGCAATTCGGTCTTGTCGATGCCGACGCCTACACCGCGAATCTTCATCGCGTGAAGGCCGCCGTCGAAGGCGGCGGCGGAATCTTTCTTGATTACTCCGACCTCGTACCGGGCGACGAATTTTTCGACAACGATCATATGAACCCCGCCGGGTCGCGGCGCCTTGCCCAAGCGCTGGCGCGCGACATCGCCGGCGCGCTCGCGCGCCGGGGTGAGGCGGTCGCCCCATGATTCCCGATACGCTGTTCGCGGCCCTGCTCGTCGCGGGAGCCGCCGTCCTTGTGCGCCTGGCGCCGAAATCCGCGCGCGTTCCGATGGTCGCGGCGATTTCACTGGCCGTGTTTTTCGTTCGCGATCCGGTCTTTGCCGCCATCGCTTCGGTGCTCGTCGCGTCCGTCTACGTATGCGTTCGCGCGATGGGCAAATCGCGGCGACGCGCGCCGCTGGTCATGGGCGCCGCCGTCACGCTCGGCGTTCTCGTCATCGGCAAATACGTCGCGCCGTCGTTGCTATCGGCCGGCGACGCCCACCCGCTCGGCATCAGCTATCTGGCGTTCACGCTGCTTCTCGCGCTCGCGGAAGTCACAAGACGCCAAACCGCGCCGCCGTCCGCCACGCTGTTCGCCGCGCACACGTTTTTCTTTCCGACACTCATCGCCGGGCCGATCAAAAGCCTTGCCCGCTTCGCGGACGAGACCGATCGAGACGGCGAGGCCGCGTCGGATTTTGCCAAGGGTGCGAAACGCATCGCGATCGGCCTCGTGAAGACGAACATCCTCGCGGCGACGCTTGCGCCGATGACCGCCGGCTTCGATCGCGTGCCCGATGCCACGGCGTTCGAGCTGTGGATCGCCCTTTACGCTTACGCGTTTTTTCTTTACTTCAACTTCGCGGGATACTCCGACATCGCGATCGGCGCCGCGCGCCTGCTGGGTTGGCGCATCGAAGAGAATTTCGAAGCCCCCTACGTCGCGTCGAACATCCGCGACTTCTGGCGCCGGTGGCACATCTCGCTGACGCACGTCATGCGCGAGTGCGTCTACATTCCTCTCGGCGGCAATCGCGTGCCGTTCGCGCGCGAGTACTTCAACGTGCTTGTCGTCTTTCTATTGATCGGCATCTGGCACGGTGGCGAGGCGCATTTTGTCGCGTGGGGGGCTTATCATGGGCTGGGGATGATCGCGCACCGCGTGTTGACGCGGCGCAAGCCCGCCGCCGCGCCCGTGTCCCTGGCGCGACGCGCGGTTTCGATGATCGTCACGTTCCACTTCGTCGCGTGGGGATGGGTGCTTTTCGCGTGCCCGCTCGACGACGCGCTTGTCGCGTGGACGAAAATGCTGGGGTTGGGATGATGCCCATGTCGCCAAAGACACGCGCCCTTGTTGTCGATGTCGGCCGCGCCGCCTTGTGGTTCGGCGTGCTTGTCGCCTTGCTGCTGTTTTCGGGCGATCAGGATATCGGCACCATCTACGCGACGTTCTGAACCGGCGGCGCCCATTCGCCGCGCAACACGCGGTCGATCGCGGCGAAGGTCTTGGGCGCGACGACGAGCCCCGCGTGGTTGGTCGCCAGCACGATATTGTGCGCGCCGCGGAGCACGCAGCTATGCGGGTCGACGACCTGATCATTGCGCGCGATGAGGCTGACGAACTCCACGTCCTTCGGCAGCGGCCCGGCGTGCAACTCTTCGAGAAACGAGCTGCCCGGCACGATCTGCGTGATGCTTTTCATGAACAGGGCGAGCCACGGCGCGGCAACGAGCGCGCCAAGCGCCATCGACGCGCCCCGGTACGGCGTTCCGATCGAGACGAGCCGCCGCACGCGGCGATCGCCTCCGAGCCGCTTGATGTAATAAAGTGCAATCAGCCCGCCCATCGAATGGCCGAGGATGTTGATGCGGTCAAAACCGTATTTCGCGGCAAGGGCTTCGATTCTTTCCGCGATGACGCGCGCGGAGGCCGCGATATCGTCCACGTTCAACATGCCAAGCGGAATGGAAAAGACCGGAAACCCGATGCTCTTCAGGCGCTGCTCAAGGAGAAACATGGCGCCGCGCGTGCCGAGAAATCCGTGAATGACAAGCACGGGCGGGCGGTGGCCGGACCCCGGCTCGCCGAAATCCCGGCCGGGAACGCGGTTGCCGCGCGCCTGATGGCGAAGGTAATGCGCGATATCGAAAACGCTGCGCGTCGCCACACGGCGCACCCGGTTGAGATCCTGAAGTTGCTCGAACAGTGTTTTTTTGTCGTGATCGAGTTTCAGGAATTCGAACTCGATGCCTGCGGGGCCGCCGTTCGCGGCCGGGATGCGGCGGATCGCCTTGGCCTCGCCGGTGAAGGCGTGCGCCTCGTCCTGAAGCGTGAAATCGACGTCGACGATCGCGCCGGGCGGCCAGTTGCCGTCATCCGCCGGGACGATGATGCCCGTCGAGGAAAGAAACGCGCGGTCGGCGACCATCGCCTGCGGGCCACGCGTGATCAGGACGCGCGCCCGCATTTCGACGGGGATATTCGGAAAGGCCTTTCGCGCGCAGGCTATGGCGTCGTCGCGTCGCGCCACCGGAACCGCGGGGGTTTCAGGACCGGAAGCCGAAGATGTCCTCCGGCGCGGCCGTGATATCCACGCCCATCACGCGCGTCAGAAGAAGCATGATGAGCGAGAGGCAAACAAGCAGAACGAGAAGGACCGCGAGGCTCACACCGCCGAGGATCGCGATGGTGATGAGAGACGCGCTCGTGACGAGAACGGTCAAAAGGCCGCGGCCGCGATAAGGCGGCTCCGGCTCGAAAAGTACCAGCGCCTTTCCGATGTCCCTCGCCTTTTTGCCTGTCTCGCCGAGCATCTCGCGGATCGCGTCGGTAATCAGCATCCTCACCCCCGGCGCGGCATCGGCGCCGCGAATAACCATTATGCCGCGCGTTTCGTCGGTGTCCACACCACGAACGGTTTGCCCGCGAAATAGCGCCACCATGCGAAAGCCGCCGCCGCCTGCACCACGAGAAAAAATGCCGCCAGCCGCGTGATCCTCGCGATAAGACCGGGCGTGCCCGCGTCTTCGCCCCGCGCGGAGCGCGCCAGCGCGAAAAGCCCGATAAGACCCCCCGCGTAACCGGCCGCCTGGAGAGCGAAGACGAGCGCGAACAGCGGGTGGCGCGGCGCCAGCAGGCCCGATCCCGCGAGCGCCATGAGCGCAAACGCCGGCCCAAGCCAACGCGCGTACTTGTGCGCGAACAGGTGCGGGCGGATGCGTGCAAGCGCGACGGGATCCTCCGTCCTTCGAATCGCCGGCATGGTAAAAAACGCGCCCGTGAAGGTGCGGACCTTGCGCGAAAATTCCTGCGCGAGCCCGTTTGTGCGGCGCACGTACGCCACCGCGCCCTTTTCCGCCACCACGCGATATCCCCGGCAGGTCACGTGGATCGGCACGAAAAGATCGTCCACCGCCTGGGGCGGCACGGGCGGGCGTAATTCGCGCCTCACCGCGAACAGGCAACCGGATACGCCGATCAAGGTGCCCGTATTTTCCTCTTCCAGACGCCGCACCGCCTTCTCGAACCGCGTGTAAAGGCCCGCGCCCGCGGACGCGTCGCCGGCGGACGCGGCAATGCTCGCGTCCTCGCCGGTCACGCACCCGACGGTCGGATCGGCCAGGCGCTCGATGAGGGCCTTGATCGTGCCGGGGGCGAGCGTCACCGATGCGTCGGTGAAAAGCAGCACCTCCCCGCGGGCGATTTCGACGGCGGCGTTTTGCGCGACGCTCTTGCCGCCGCGCTCCGGCAGACGCACAAGCAGGACGCCCCGGTCCTCGTAGCGCCGCGCGACATCGTCCATGCCGTCGTCCGAGGCGTCGGAGGCGACGATGATCTCAAGCGGCCCGTCGTAGTCCTGGGCGAGGATGTCGTCAATCTTGCCGGCAATGCGTCCGGCTTCGTTGTAGGCCGCCACGATGACCGAAACGCCGGGCGCGGGCGGCGGCTCGCCGACCGGCTCGTTCGGGCGGCGCGCCGGAATTAGTCGAAGCAGAAGCGGATAGCCCAGATAGGGAAACGCGAGTCCGGCCAGCCCGGCGACCGCGAACGTCGCGAGAATCATTTCGAAAAGACGCATGGCGGTCAACCGCGTGCCTCGGCGGGAGGGGTGCCCGCGGGTGCGGCGATGCGATCGGCGAGTGTGCGCGCGGCGCGAGCCCAGAGGCGATAGAAAAGGAAGCTCAGACGATCGCTGCGTGCGCGGAACAGGTGCCCGCGCAAATAAAAAAGGCCGCTTTCAAACGATCCCAGGACGGCGCTTTCGGAAAGCGTGGTGGCCTGAATCCGGATCGATCCGCGCGGTACTTTACCGTCGACGAGCGAAAATATCTGAAACGCGCTCAGGTACGGCGTTCGATCGAGCGCGCGCACGTAGGCGTCAAGGACATCGCGATCCGGCGCGAGGGGGCCGTCGCGGCCGACGTTCCATACCTCCACGCCCGCGACCTCCTCGACGAGTTCCGGACGGCGGCGAAGATCGCGGGGGGACGGATTCGCCCAGACGGGGACGCCGCCCGCCGCGCGGATTTCGGCCGCCAGGCGCACCGACGATTGCCTCGCGAGGGCGGTGCGCGAACCGATCGCGGCGATCTGGGCGCCGTCGTGCGCCGTATACGTCAGGGCGGGAATGAGCAGGCATTGTTCCGTGCTCTCGCGCGAGCACAGGTCAAAAAACCGCGCCGCCTCGCCGGCATCGGCGTGATCGGGCGCGGGCACGACGAGCACCGCGAATTGGTGATTGCGTTCGATGAGGTCCGCGATCAGTTCCTTGATCGGCGTGTCCCCGATCGGCCCGCGCGGTGCGAGACGCAAGATGATGCCCCGAAATTTTTCCGTGGCGCCGTCGTGCCGAAACGCGACGCGGCGCAATGTCGTGCCCAGGATCCGCCGGATGTAGCGGCGGCGGATAACGCGATACGGCAACGGGTCGTCGTCGGACTGCACCTCCTGGCGCGTCGCGGGATCGTCGAAATCCCGAAAAAATCGCGCGATGGCTTCCAGGCGGCTTGGCGCGCCCTCGATGACGCGTTCGCGCGTGACGCCGCCGCGCGTGAGATACCAGAATAGGTGGTCAAGATCGCCGAGCACCCAGCGCATGCGCGTTCCGTAGCGCACGAAACCTTGCGGCGCGATGTTCTCGCCAAGCGCGTGTTTGACGGCCAGAACCGGAAAATCCACGCCGGCGTCCACCGCGAGTTGCACGGATTCCCACAGAAAGCCGCGAATGTTCACAAGATACGGCACACCGCCGGGGACAAGCCGCTTGTATTTCACGAGCACGCAGCCGTTGAATTTCAGCTCGCCGAGGATCCGCCGCGACCACTCGAGGATTCGCGTATCCGCTCGAATCGCCTCGAGCGGCGCGGACGCCGCGCCCGTCGGCGGCATTTCGCGTGTCGGGCGCTGCCCCATCTCGTAAAGCGGCTTGCCGTTCTTGTAGAGCGCCGCGTATTCCTCGTATTCGCCGCGAAGGATCGCCTGCACGAGGCAAGGCATCACGGCGTCGGGCAGGCGGCGGACGTGCGTCACCAATTCGTCCAGGTTGTAAACAAGGCGCGAGTCGACGCGCGCGTATCCGTGTCCCACCGTCAGATAGCGCTGCCGGGGTTTGACGAGCGCCGGAAAGGGAAACGGCATTCGCGCAATCGGGTGGTAGGCGACCATGTCGATTTGCGCCGGCACGGGGATATCGAGCTTTTCCGCGAGCCTTGCGACGGCGGTGTCGTCGCGCACGAGATCGAGCGTCTTTTTCGGCGGAAGAACGATGCGCACCTGCTTTTCCAGGCGGCGCCGGTGCGCGTCGATGGCGACGATCGATTCTTCCGCGCACGGAAAGATCGCGGCGACGTCCCCGTGGGCGATCCGTTCCTCGAGGATACGCGCGTAGGTCTCGGGCTCCTCGGTCGGCAACGGCGCGACGATCAGTTCGCTGGCGTATTTGCTCTGATTCGAGAGCGCGTCGCGGCGCGACGAAACGACGCCCACCGTGTACCCGGCGGCCGCCAGCCGGCGCACGACGACAAGCGACGCGCGCGTGTCGCCGTCCAGAACAAGGATGCGATCGCGCGCCGCGGCCTCGGCCACGACTTTCGCCCCATCGTCGTGTTGGGGTTCGGTTGTCACGCGGACACGAACCCGGAGAGAAGGAAGTCGAGCGCCGCCTCGGACGGCGCGCCGCCTTCGTGGATCGAATATCGCGGGATCGAAAACAGCTCGTCGGTCTTGTCGGCGAATCCTCCCACGATGCCCATCGCGCAAAGATATCCCGCGCGCCGAACCTCGCGCATCGCGATCTCGTTGTGGTCGCCGTTGGGATACGCGAAGGTCAGCGGCGTCTTGCCCATTCGGCGCGTCATCTCGTCCATGCTTTGCGACGCCTCGTCGAAACATTCCGCCGCGGACAACTGCGTCATGATCCGGTGATTCACCGAGTGCGATCCGAAGCTGATGCCGCCCCGGTCCATCTCCATCACCTCGTCCCAATCGACGATCGTTCTCGCGGGCGGCTCGCCCGTGTCGGCGAGCATTTCAAGAAATGCGGTCATCGCGTCGATGCGGTCCGGCGGCATGATCTTCGTGCGTTCGATGATCTGGTCGATCTTCGTGGCGAGCGGCGGATCCCGGCGAATCAGTTCCATGAGAAACGCGGCCTCCGGCGGCATGTGCTCGTCCGGGAAGGCCCGCAGCAGGATTTCGCGTCGCCGGTGGATGCGTGCGATCGCCTGTTCCGCGCGCGCGTTCCAGTACGCCTGCCCGGTTCCGACGAATCGGGTCGGCAGGTAGATCGTTGCCGGAAGGCCAAGCGATTTCAGGATCGGAAACGCGACCTCGTAGTTGTCGAGCCAACCGTCATCGAAGGTGACGATGGCGGTCGGGCGATCCGGGCGTTCGCCCGTCAGGTGCGCGCGCACGAAATCGACCAGGTCGATGACGTCAAAATGGCGCGCCAGCCACTCCATGTGCCGGCGGAAAATCTCGCGGGAAACCACCATGCCCGGCTGAAAGCCGTCGAGCGGGCCGTCGATCACGCGATGGTAGCAGAGGACGACGACGCGGCCGCCCAGAAACCGGCGCGACGCACGGAACGCGCCCGCCGCGGACATCGGCGTGGTGAACGCCTTTTTTATGGCGGACTTGAAGTTCATCTCACTCCCGTCCCGCGCCGGTCACGTCGCGGACGATGGCGGCCATCCTGTCGGTATCCCGCGCGGTGACGCCCTCGTGTGTCGGCAGCGTCAGGATTCCCCGCGCGATCGCCTCGGCGCCGGGAAACGGCGCAAATCGCCCATCGACCATAACACGAGCCTCGGGAATCTCGTGCGCGGCCCGCGGATACATTGTCGAAGGACCCAGGCCCGCCGCCGCGAGGCGCGCGAGGGCCGCGTCGCGGTCCCGCGGGTCCACGAAAACCAATGGATAGCGCAGCCACGCGGATTTTGCGTCCGCCGGCGGCCGTGGCAACGCAAGGCCGTCGATCGAACGTAGCCGCTCGGCAAGCGTGCCCGCGATGCGCCGGCGCCGTTCGACAAGGCGCGCCAGTTCCGGCCACAGCGCCGCGACGAGCTCGGCGCGCGCCGCGTCGAGCGCCTCGACGGCAAAATCGGGATCGAAACGCGATTCGCCAAGGCGCACGCCGGGCAGGCGGCGCGCCAGATCGAACGCCGCCGGCCTCACCGCGAACGCGCCGGCGATCGAGCGGGCAAGGACGCCCATGCGCCTTGCGGATATGGCCGGCATCGCCGGGATCGTGATCGACGGATCGCGCAGGATCAGAGCTCCGCCGCCGAGCGCGCCGAGCGGTTTGCCGCGGCCGAAGCTGACGATGGCCGCGCCGCCGAACGCGCCGGCAAGCCGCCCGCCCACGCGAGCGCCGAGCGTCTGCGCGGCGTCGTCGATCAAAAGGACGCCGCTGTCTTTCGCCATCTGTTCGAGGCGCGGAAGATTCGCGGGGATTCCGAACAGTCCGGGCGACACGATCGCCGCCAGATCGCCGGACGCGCCGTTCCAACTCCCGGCGAAATCGAATGTTTCGGGCGAAACATCCATCGGCGCGGCTCTCATTTTCGCGCGCGCGATCGCCGAAAGCACCGTGTAGCAGGTGTACGCCGGCACACCGACAAGATCGTTTCCCGTCTTCTCGCGCAACGCGGAAAGGATCAGCGTGAGCGCCGCGCGGCCCGAACTTGCCGCGATGGCGCGATAGCCCGATAGTTCACGCGCGATGCGCGCTTCGAGATCGGAGACCGCGCGCGCGCGGGCGAATGCCGGCGCGAGGACCGCGCGGAGCGGGGCGTGCGTGGCGACGGGAGGAAGCGCGCTCACGGCGGTTACGGCAAATGGCGCGCGATCGGCGGACCGACAACACGCGTCAGGCAAAGGGGCATCTTTTTCCACGCGCCGATCGCCAGGCGAAACTTCGGGTTGTCGGGATTCAGCCCCGGCAACTCGTTTCGGGCAATCAGTGCGTAGGTCCAGGGCAGCGGTTCCACCCGCACGCCCCAATATTTTTTGAAATCGGCGTGCGTTCCGCCGGCGGTGCTCCGGCCGAAATCGATCTCTTTCACGCCGCGCGCCACGGCATCTTCGATCGCCGCCCAATTGAGAGCCTGCACCGGGGCGTGGCGCAGCTCTTCCCGCGGCGCAGCCGCCCAGACGAAGTAGCAGACGTCCCGGTCGAAAAAGACGAGCTTCGCGCCAATCAATCGACCCTCGTGTCTCGCGACGTAAATCATCGCGTGATCGGGAAAGGCGGCGGCGATCTTTTCGAAAAAGCACCGCGCGATGACCGGCGTGCCCAGGTCGCGCAGGTTTCGCGAATACATTTCGTAAAACGCGCCGACATTTTCGATACCCCGCACGATAACGACGCCCGCCTTGCCGGCCTTGCGAATCTTGTTGCGCACGTTTTGGTGCAGGCGAGCGAAGACCGCGTCCGCGCCGCCGTCGAGCGGAAGGATGCTCGTCACTTTTCGGTCGGACACGGGAAGGCCAAGCGGCGAGGCGAATCGCTGGCGCATCTCCACGTACGCGCATCCCGCTTCGGCGGCGCGGTTGCGCGCGTCGTCGGCAAGCGACCTTTCGACGTCGTCGCTTTCTCCCGCGACGCCGCCGTAGTTCAGAAAGGGCATGCTCACCGCCATGCGCCCAAACAGCCTGGACGCAAAATGGAACATGGGCAGCACGCCCACGACGCGGCCGTCGCGCTCCGCGGCCCGATAGTCCGGCACCGCTCCCGTGGCGTCCTCGATCGTTCGGCGCCAGCCGTGCCGATGAAAAAATGTCGCCCTCGGCGAGGATTCCACGAACGCATCCCAGCGCGCGGCGTCCTCTTCAGATCTGGGAGACGTGAGCCTCACGGACGAACTCCTCCGGGGTGAACTGCGAGGTCTTGCGGGCGATATTGAGCAGAATGATCGTCAGCGTGGCGAGAATATAGAGGTGCGGATAGTAAAGAACCGACAGGAACGCGCCGGACACAAGAAAACCGACGAGGCCGCAGGTCAATGCGTCGGCCAGAAAATGCACTTCCTTCTGAATCCGCGGATCGGCGATGCCGTACTGGTGGATGCGCCGCTGGTCACGGAACTCGAGGAAAATCAGAAAGCCGACGCAGAAAATCCCGGCGATACCGAGTTCGGCCATCGTCTGAACGTAAAAACTGTGCGCCTCGCGCCACGTGTTCGCGATCGCGTCAAACGGCTTGTATTTCAGTCCGTAGGCATCGGAAAACGCGCCCGCGCCGACGCCGAACAGCGGTTGATCGACAAGCATCCGCACGCCGGCGCCCCAGGCGTCCAGGCGACCGAGCGCGCTTTCGTCCTCTTCGTATTCGGCCATGCCGCCCATGCGCTCCTTGAAGCTGTCGGGCGCGAAAATCGCGATCCCGATGCCGCCGAGCAGAAACACGAGCACGATGATCGCGACGCCCTTGCCCCACTGGCGCGTGCGCATGATGTAGAAGAAGAACGCCATCGCGAAAACGGCGATCAGGCCGAGGAATCCGCCGCGGCTGTAGGTCGCCACGATGGCGAGCACGAACGCGACCACGACGCCCGCGCACGCCAGGCGCAGCTTCCAGGTTTTCGCGTAAAGAAACTGAAAAATCGCCATCGGCATCATGACGTTCATCGCCAGCGCGAAGTCGTTGCCGTCGCCGAGAAATCCCCCGGACACGCCGCCCGAACCGCCGTTGTCGATGACCTTCTGCCCTGTCGCCCAAAGCGTGAAGTTCGTGACGGCCAGATACGTCAACGAAAGGAGAATGCTCCAGATCGTGATTTTCAGGCGCGGGAGCGTGTCCACGATGTGCGCGACGAGAAACACCATCACCAGAACGCGGGCCATGTCGAAAAATCGCTCCAGCGAGGCGCTGCGGTAATACGAGCCGATAATCGACATGCCGATGACGGCCATCAGCGCGATGACGGCGGCGAGTTGGCCGCTGCGAAGCAATTTGAGATTGCGGAAGACAAGAACCCTCAGCACGAACGCGCCGCCCATGAGCGCGACGAGCAAAAGGACGATGCGAAGTTTTTCGAGCTGCTCCCACGTATCGCCCGGACGCACGTAAATCAGCACGTAATAGATCGGCACGCACGCGAACGGATAGCTGATAAGAGCCGCCGCGCCGACAAGCGCGATCGCGCCGGCCAGGACAAAAATCGGTTCCACCAGCAGCGCCGCCGCCGCGAGGGCCGCGGAGAGCGCGGTGAGCGTCAGGGCCAGGACCGCCGGCCGGCGCGTGAGCGGCGCGATAACGCCCACGGCTCAGGCCTCCTGCTTTCGGGAGGGCCGCATGTTCCGCAACATCGCGATGATGAACGGTTCCCGCAGCGCGCCGCTGGCGATCGCCGCCGCAATGTAAACAAGCGCGCCGAGGGGGATGCGCACGTAGAGCGCCCAATCCCGCGTCAGCCAGACGGCGATTCCCATCGCCACGGTCGCGGCGATCGCGCCGGGATGAAGGATACGGCGGTCCACGGTCATCACCTCGCGATGAAGCGGGCCGACGACGATGGCGAAATAGACGCCCTCGCTGAATATCGTGGCGACGGCGGCGCCGGTGTAGTCAAAGCGCGGGATCAGGATGAAGTTCGCCACGACGTTGGCGAGAAGCGCCGCGAGGTTTGCCTTCAGGACGACGCCGAGGCGGCCGCGCGCCGTGAGCGACCAGGAAAAGCCCATCGTGCAAAACCACACGAACAGGCACGACGAGAGAATCGAGACGGTGAAGCTCGCCGGCAGATACTTTTCGCCGAGCACGAGCGTGATGACCTGCGGCGCGACCATCGCCATCCCGACGCCGATCGGCAACGCGGCCAGAAAAAATATCCGCATGCTCTTGCGCAACATTTCCGCGTCCGAGCCCTGGACGTTGGCGCGGGCGAGAGCCGGATAAAGCGCACGCGTGAACATGATCGGCACGACGAGCAGCACCTCGAAGATCGTGTACGCCGCGCCGTAGAACCCGACGCTCGTCTCGTCCTTGAGCTTGGAGAGCATCACCATATCCACGCGGAACGCGATGATCCACACGATGCCGATCGCCAGAAACGGCAACGCCTCCTTCAGGCACATGCGCCACACGGAAAAATCGAATCGCGGGCGCGTCCGGACGAGATATCGAGCGGAAACCATCTCGGAGATCACAAGCCCGAAAAGGTAGTGCAGGACGTAAGCCCAGAGGATGCCGAACAGACCGAACTTGAAAAACACCGCGATCAGCACGCCGGCGAGCAAAAACGCCGTCCGGGCGATGTCGATGAGGCCGGACAGTTCCATGCGCTGGTTGCCGTCGTAGCGGGAGACGTGCGTGCTTTGCAGGACCTCCGGCAGCATCGCGATGCTCATCAGCACGATGGCGTGATACGTGTCGGCGTCGTAGTTCAAGAGGCGCGCGATGCCGACCGAGGCGGCGAAGGTCACCACGAACAGGCCGATCTTGACCGACTGGATGTTTCCGATCAGGCGGCTCTCGTCGTGTTGGCCGCCCGCGATCAGCTTTACGATGAGCGGAGACATGCCGAAATTGGCGAAGGTCAGGAAAATGACGAAAAACGATGTCGCCAGGCGGTAAACGCCGAATTCGTGGACCGGCAGATTGTTCGCGATAAAGAAAATGATGACGAGCGAAATGCCGCGCCGCACGGCCTCGGCCGTGATAAGGATGATCGAGTTGGTTCCGATGCGGGCGCCGCTCAAAGAAGCTCTCCGTACAGGCGATCGTAACGCGCGACCATCGTTTCGACGCTGTAACCGTCACAAAAAATCCGGCGGGATGCCGCGGACATGCCGTTTCTCGCCGCGCCCGCACGGTAAAGACGCATCATCGCCTCAGCCAGCGAACGCGGATCCCCCGCCGGCGCGAGAAATCCGTTTTCTCCCTCGTGCACAACCTCGGGAATATCGCCGACGCGCGTCGAGACGACCGGCAGACCGGCGCTCATGGCTTCGAGGACAGACATCGGCAGGCCTTCCCAATGACTTGAAAGCACGAAGGCGTCGGCAAGCGCGTAGAAATCCCCGACATCAAGGCGCTTTCCGGCAAACAGGCAGGTTTCGGCGACGCCGGCGGCACGCGCGAGCGTTTTGGCCTGCTCCATCTGCGAACCGATTCCGACGATGAGGACGCGCCCGTCGTATCCGGCGGACCTCGCGATGCGCGCGGCCTCGATCAGCACCTCCATCGCCTTCTGGGCCTCGATCCGCGCGACGCAGACAAAAACGAACTGTCCCGGTTCGATACCGAACTCTGCGCGCAGGCGCTCGACGACGCCGTTCGCCGGGGCCGGTGAAGGCGCGACGCCGTTGGGGATGACGTGGATTCGATCGGGCGCGATGCCGAGATTGTCGACCATCTGCCGTTTGTTGTCCTCGCTGACCGAGACGACGGTGACGAAATGCGACAGGGCCCACTCCACGAAACGTACCCTCGCGCGCTCGGGATACTTTCGGGAGTGATCGGTGACGACGACCGGCCCAAGTTCGCCGATGAGCCCGGCAAGCGTGCCGGAAAACCACGGTCCGGAATTGTGCGCGTGGATGACGCCGACGCCTCGTCGCCGCAAGAGCCGGGAGAGACGAAACGGCAAGCGAAGGTCCTTGCCGGGCATCTTGCCGAGCGCGAGCACCTCGACTCCGTTTTGCTCCGCGATATCCGCGAAATCGCCGCGCACGGACAGGCAGACGATCACCGGGCGCCAGCGATCGGGATCAAGCCCGGTGGCCAGGTGCAGCGCAACGCGCTCCATGCCCCCGACCTCGAGGCTGTGAACGATCTGTGCGATTCCAATCGGACGTGCCAATAAATGACCTTCCACAAAAGGCGGCTGATGTTAGGAAAGCCCGCAAGGGGTGGCAACCGTCGGCGGCGCAAGTGACGAGTGACGAGTTTCGAGTGAGGAGTTGAATGTCGCGGCGTAAGCGTCCGTTCGCGGGTCCCTCATGTCCATTCCGTCCATCACGTCGATGGGGTTCATCGGCGATTCGCCCGGCGCCATCGTTGACAGATTGCCCGCACCTGCCTACAAACACGGGCGATAAACGACGAGGAGCCTGACGTGCGTATCTTTCTTTTGATGGCGGCGCTTGTGTGCGTTCTTGGCCTGGCGGCCGCTTGCTCGCCGGAAGAGGACGAGGGCACGAGCGAGGACACCGATGCGAGGGTCGTGCCGATCCTTGTCGACAAGGACGATCTTTACGGCTTCGCGCCGGACACGGTGCTTGGCGATATGTGGTTTTCGGATTCGGTCGGGCTTGTCGGCACGCCGATCCGCGTCGTGGTGGAGTTCAAGCCCAACGAATTCGACCGCTTCAAGGACGACGTCATCGCGGGATTGATCACGCTGGATAACGCCTCGTCCACGAAGCTCGAGGAATTTGCGGTTGAGTTCGACGTGGACGCGCGCCTTGTCGAATTCGAGTTCATCGTTCCGCAGGTCAAGACGGTGCCGACCGTGCTCGATTTCGTGGCCGATTTCCGCGCCGAAAATCCGGAAGACTCGACCGAGACCTTCGAGGCGTCGCTGCTCTTCCAGTTCCTCGTCAACGCGGGCACGCCGGCGACCTGACGGCGCCGGTTTTTCGCCGGCGGCCATCGTGCTATCTGTCCGCGACCCAAACCCATCGGGTCGAGGTTTCATGACGCCTGGTATCGATGTTTCCGTCGTCGTTCCCTGTTTTGACGAAAGCGAATCCCTGCCCGCGCTCATCGACGGCATCGTGGAATCGCTAAACGGAACAGGCCGCTCGTTCGAGATCGTCGTCGTGGACGACGGCAGCCACGACGGGAGCTTCGACGTCGTCCGGGAGCGCGCGGCGGCGGACACCCGCGTGCGCGGGCTGCGTTTTCGGCGCAATTTCGGAAAAAGCGCGGCGCTTTCGGCCGGATTCGAGTCGGCGCGGGGCGATGTCGTTCTCACGCTCGATGCCGATCTGCAGGACGACCCGCTGGAAATCCCGCGATTTCTCGCGGCGATCGATGGCGGGCTCGATCTCGTCTCCGGCTGGAAACGCGAGCGTCACGACCCGGTCGAGAAGACCCTGCCCTCACGCCTGTTCAACGCGGTGACAGCCAAAATCACGGGCATCCCGCTGCACGATTTCAACTGCGGCTTCAAGGCCTATCGCCGCGAGGTGCTCGAGGACATCGATCTCTACGGCGAGCAACATCGTTTCATCCCCGTGCTCGCGGGGCAGCGCGGTTATCGCATCGGCGAAATCGACGTTCGCCACCACCCGCGCCGGCATGGCCGCTCCAAATTCGGCGCGGCGCGCTATTTGCGCGGCGCCGCGGACCTTCTGACGATCGTTTTTCTCACCCGCTATTTCCAGCGCCCCGGCCATCTTTTCGGAGGCGGCGGATTCTTGCTTGGCGGGCTCGGGCTTGCGATCTGCGCTTATATGAGCGCGCTCTGGTTCGCGGGCGAGCGCCCGATCGGCAATCGCCCCCTGCTCCTTCTCGGAATTCTGCTCATCATCACCGGCGTCCAGTTCGTGTCGATCGGGCTGATCGGCGAGATGCTCGCCAAGCGTTCCCACCGAAAAGGCGCGACCTACTCCGTCGCCGAACGCGTCGAATGAACCGCGAGTCCGTCCGCGCCGCCGCGCGGGTCATCCTCGCGCTCGCGGTACTCGGCTTTCTCGTCGCGGCGCTTATCGCGCAGGCCGGCGAACTCGCCGCGCGCGGCGCGAGGCCCCGCCCGTTATGGCTGGCGGTGGCGACGGCGCTCAACCTGGTTTTTTTTCTGGTGCAGGCCGCTGTCTGGCGCGAGTTGGCCTCGCGCGTCGGAGGCGCCGTGTCGCCGCGAACCGCCGTGTCGGCGTGGTCGCTTTCGCAGATCAGCAAATACGTGCCGGGCAAGGTGATGCTCTTTATCGTTCGCGTCGCAATGATGGAGCGCGCGGGCGTGCCCCGGGGACGCACGCTGCTTTCGATCTACATCGAGCTTATCGTCATGCTTGTAACCTCCGCCGTGTGGTTTGCGTTCGCGGTGCCCGCGCTTTCGGCCGCCGACGCTCCGTTTGTCGCGAGCGGGTGGTTTTTGGCCACGATCGTCATCGCCGCGCCGCTCCTTTTGCATCCGCGGGCGATCGGCGGCGCGGTGAATCTGATGCGCCGGCGGCGCGGCGAGGCGCCCGCACCAATCGAAGTTCGTTTTTCGACGATGGCGTTCGCCGCGCTCGCGCTTGGCGGCGGTTGGCTCTTGCACGGCCTCGCGGGGCTCGCCTGCTTTCGCGCCATCGACATCGCGCCGGGAATCGGCATCGTGACGGTGACGGCGATCTTCGCGGGCGGCTGGCTTGTCGGATTCCTTTCCTTCTTGACACCCGGCGGGCTCGGCGTGCGCGAAGGCGCGCTCGCCCTGCTCCTATCGACTGTACATTCCATGGACGTCGCGATCGCGGTCGCGCTCATCGCGCGGCTTGCGTGGATGCTGGCCGAAGCCATTCTCGCGCTATACGGCTGGCGCGCGCGCCCGCTGGCCCTGGAGTCGGCGTGAGATTCCTTGCGCGCTTGTTCGACGGCGACGTACGCGCGGCCCGCGCGGCGCTTTTCGCCGTGACGCTCGTGGGCGTGCTGATCCGCCTTCCCTACCTCACGAGCCCGATCGCCGATCGGCACTCCTGGAATCAGGCCTCGACCGCGACGGTCATCCGCAATTTCGCGGACAAGGGCGGATGGCCCGGACGGCCGGAGTGGGACGTGCTCGACCCCGGCCCCGCGACACCGAACATCGAGGCGGAAGAGGCCCCGATCTATTCCGGCGCATCGGCCGCGCTTTACCGATGGTTCGGCGAAAGCCACGCGTGGCCACGCCTGTTGTCGATCCTCGCGATGGCGGTCGGAGGACTTTATCTCTTTCGCCTGGCGGGCCGCGTTTTCGGACCCGCCGAAGCCGCCTTCGCGACGCTGTTTTTTCACCTGGGTCCCTACCCGTGGTTTTTCGGACGCACCGTCATGTCCGATCCGTGGATGCTCGCCGCGACCGTCGCGGCGGCCGAGCGATTCCAGGCATGGCTCGGCACCGATCGCGCGCGCGACCTTGCGGCGGCGGCGATCTGGCTTTCCCTCGCGGGCCTGTTCAAGGCGTACGCGCTTTGCCTCGGCCTGCTGTTCGCGGCCGGCGGGCTGGCGTTTCGGGGGTTCGCCATCGCGCGCGACCGCCGCTTCTGGGCCGCGGCGATCGTCGCCGCGCTGCCGCCGCTTGCGTGGATCGTTTACGCGTCGCGCGTCGGGAGCCTTGGCAACGTCCTCGAGCAGGCGGGTGATCCGTTTGTCACCGCGCAGCACCTGTTCGGCGATCCCGCGCTTCTGACAAGCGGCAAGTTCTGGGCGACGATCCAGTCGCGCCTTTTCGACCGCATGATGACACCCGTCGTCACCATCTTCGCGTTGGCGTCGCTGATTTTCGCGGACACGCGCCGCCGGTCCGGCTACGTCTGGTTGTGGCTCGCGGCACTTGGGGCGTACGTGCTCATCATTCGTTCCGGCAACGCGGAGCATAACTATTACCAGCTTCCGTTCGCCGCGCCGTGGGCGCTTCTGGCGGGCGCGGGCCTTGTCGCCTTCGCGCGGAAGCTCGCAAACCGCATCGAGCCCGCGCGCCTCGCCACGGCGGTCGCGGTGGCGTTTGTCGCCCTGTCCGCGGTGTACGTTCGCGCCGAATATCGACGCGATCTTTCGAGCGTCGTCGCCGGCGAAACGGCGCGCAACGCGACGGAGCCCGGCGACCTGTTGCTCGTGCTCGATCCGGGTTCGACGCGCAAGAACCAGGCGATCTACCAAGCGCACCGGCGCGGCTGGCATGTGCGCCGCCTGACCGCCGAAACGCTCGAGCAATACCGCGCCTGGGGCGCTACGGCCGCGGTGGTGTGCGTCTCCCCGGATCAAATCGAGGCCTCGCGCGAGGGCCTCGCGGCGCTCGACATGAAATACACGCGGCTCGCGGTAACATCGGCCTTCGGCGACGACCGCCCGCATACCATCGCCGTCTATTCGTTGCGGGACGAAAAATGACGCGAGCGCAAACGGCATCGCCGCGAACCGGCGCGCTCCTTGCCTTGATCGCGGCGGTGTCGATTGTCGCGGCCGGATGCGCGGCTGACGGCGAACGCCGCGTGAGCCAGGATCTCATTCTCACCGCGATCGACGCGGGCATCTGGCCGGTGCCGCTTATCGCGGGACGCCTCATGCACTTCACCGAGGAGCACGACGCGCTGCCGCTGGCCGCGACCGGCGATCCGCAAAGTTATTCGGCGACGGTGGCGCTCGATCCACTGCCCGCGGACGCGCGCCTTTCGTTTACGCACTTTGTCGCACCGCCGGTGCTTCGCGCGGGCGGTGCGTCGATACGCGTGGAGGCGCTTGACGCCGGCGGCGCCGCCGTTTTGTCGCGCGATGTCGCGTTCGGCAAGCGGCGGCTCTCGCGCGTGCAATGGTTTTTGCGGGAGCGCTGGCGCGTCTATTACGAGCAAATCAGGTTCTTCGACGAAATCGAGGTCGATCTCACCCCCGTCGCGACGACCGCGACGGCGTTGCGATTCACCGTTACCGCGCCCGAGCCCGACGCGGACGCGAGAAAAAAATACGAGAAGTGGGCGGGCTATCCGATGCCGGCGCCTTTCGCGATCGGCCGACCCGTCATCACCTCCGCGCTCGACGGCGCGGGCGCCGACAATTTCAACGTGCTCTGGATCATCGTGGACGCGCTGCGCGCGGATGCCGTCGGCGCGTACGGATACAGGCGCCCGACGACACCGAACATCGATGCGCTCGCCGAGGACGGCGTTCTCGTCACGCACGTCTATGCGCCGTCGAATGCGACAAGGCCGTCGGTCACCGCAATGCTCTCCGGGCGGCGGCCGTCGACGCTCGGATTGCCGCTGGGGCGATGGGACCTGACCGCGACGGAAAAGGCCGCGTTTCGGCGCTTGACGACCGGAGGCTGGTCGGACGCGGCTTTCGACGGGCTTCCGGCGCTTTTTCGCCGGCGCGGATACGTCGCGGCGCATATCGGCTCCGATCCTTTCATCCAGGCGGGCACGCCAATCGGCGCCGCGCCGGGTTTTGCGCGGACGATGAGTTACAACCGCCGGCAGACGGACACCGAATCGATCACCCGCGACGCGCGCGCGTTCCTTCGCGAAAACGCCGGGCGGCCGTTTTTCCTTTTCATGCACTACAACAACGGCCACGGCCCGCTGCGCCCGCCGGAGAGGTTCCGCGGTCAGTTTTCCAAGCCGATCGACCCCGATCCGCGCGTATGGCCCGAGACATACGACGGCGAGATCGCCTACGCGGATGAAAAAATCGGCGAGCTGATACGCGATCTCGCCAGGCTTGGGATCGACAAGAGCACGCTTGTCGTTATCGCGGGCGATCATGGTGAGGGATTCGAGGCGGGGCATCCGCCCGGCCACGCGCACAGCCTGTACGACGGCGAGACGCGCGTTCCGCTCATCCTGCGTCTTCCGGGCCACGCGCGTGCGGGTACGCGCGTCGAAGGACCGGCGACGCTTCTTGACGTGTATCCGACGATCAACGCGATGCTGGGGATCGACCGGCCCCCCGCGGCCGCCGGCCAGAATCTGCTCGACCGTGCGTTCGAGCGCGAGCGCGCGTACGTCGAAGGTCCCGGCGTGACCGGTTTTGCGTTGCGCGAGTGGAAATTCGTCGTGAAGGACGGCCCGTACGATCGCGTTCGCGGCAACGATCCCGCGGACGGGGGCCGGTTCATCGAGCTCTATAACCTGGACGCCGACCCGCGCGAGACGGCAAACATCGTCGGCGCCGAGCCGCAGCTTGTTGATGAATTGAAAACGGAGCTTGCCGAGCAACGAGCCCGGCTTGGCGCCGAACGCGCCTCGCAAATTTCCGCCCTGTTGCCGCACCTGACCGGCGCGGGCGCGCTTTATCCGGAGCGCGCGGAAGAGGCCGTCAACATCGCCTTTTCCGCCGGACCGGCCGATAAGCGCTTCTACGGCACCGTCCGCTGCGACGACGGCCTTTTATCGCTTGGCTCCCCGTCGATCGACGCGCAGGATTCGGTCGAAATGTGGTCGAGCGGCGTGGGATTTTCTTTTGCCGTATCGGTGCCGGCGGGTTCGACGAAGATCGTGTCGTTCACGCCGTGGCCGCCGGATGCGCCCTTCAATCTGGCGGTTTACAACGACGGGCGGACGCTTAACGCCAACCGCGTTCTTGCCGGCCCGTATCGGCTGGCGTACGTCGGCAATCCCGGCGTCTTCGGCGGCGCGCGCGACTACCGCCTGACCGCAAGCGACGCGCCGCCGCCGATCGATCCTTCGTCCGAGACGGCCATCGGCATCTGGTACAGCCCAAGACGAACCAAGGCCGACACGCTCATGACCGGCACGGTGCGCGACGCCCTGCGCGATTGGGGATACGTGCGATGAGCGCGACCTGGCGGGAACGCGAATGGCCCGCGCTCGCGGGCGGCGCGCTCACCGGCGCGGGTGCGTTCGCCTTCACACTATGGCTCGCGTCCGACTTCACGGTGTGGGGCGTCAAGGATCCCACCGTTGAGCAGATCGTACGCGACCAGTATCTCGGTGACATCGCGCGCGTGCTCGTCGCGTCGCTCGCGGCGCATATCGCCCTGGGCGTCTGGTTCTCGGTCCCCGCCGCGTTCAACGGCCCGCGCGGCGCGGCGCCGCTTGGCGCGGTTCTGGCGCTTTCGTCGTTCGCGGCGTTTTTCGCGTTCGGCGCGGGCTATCGCCCGGCGATGTACACGCCCTGGCTCTATGAACGCGGTCCCGCCCTCGCGGCGACGCACGCCTGGCTTGCCGAAGAGCCGGTACGAGGATTCCTGCTGCTACTCCCGGCGTTGACGGTATTTGTTTACCGCGCGATCCGGCGCCGTCGCGTCCGGGCGCAGATCGCGCTTGGCGTGGCGATTCTGATGACGTGGTTTTTCGTCCTGCGCACCCCGACGCCGCCGGATGCCGCGCCGCCGCATTCGGACGAGCGCCCCGACATTCTGCTGCTTGTGGCCGATTCGCTGCGCCCGGATCGCATCGCGTGCCATGGCGGGCCAGACGTTTTCACGCCGAACATCAATCGCATCTGCCGCGGCGCGACGGTCATGGAGGCCGCGTATGTCTCGTGCCCGCGCACGTTTCCCTCGTGGGTATCGATGCTGACCGGCCGCGAACCATGGAATCACGGCGTACGCAACATGTTTCCCGATCCGAAGACCGTCGTCTTCCCCGATGCCCTTCCCGCGCGCCTTTCCGCCGCGGGGTACGATACGGCCGTGTTTTCGGATTACGCGGGCGATATCTTTCCGCGCATGGACGTGGGTTTCGAAATCGTGGACGCGCCGCCGTTCAATTTCCGCTCGCTCGTCGCGGTCGAAACGCTGATGACGCAGCGCCTGCTGCTGCCGTTTATCGATACCGCGATCGGCCGGCGCCTCGTGCCGATCATCGACGCAAGCGCGGACGCCTCGGACGCCGGGAATCTCGCGGGCCGCGTGTTGAGGCATCTGGCCAAGCCCGCTCGCGCGCCGCGATTTGTCGCCGTGTTTTTCTCGACGACGCATTTCCCGTTCGCGACGAATTATCCCGACCTCGGGCGTTTTTCGGATTCGGATTACATGGGGCCGTTCAAGTTCAAAAAGATGCCGGTGATCGGCGAGGAGCGCGTATCCCCCGACGACGCGCGGCAAATCGCGGCGCTTTACAACGCGGCGGTGTATTCGGTCGATCGCGCCGTGGGGCGCATCGTCGAGTCGGTGCGGCGCGCGCCGGGAGGCGAGCGCACCGTCGTTCTCATCACATCCGACCACGGCGAGAGCCTGTACGAGAACCTGGAGGACATGGGGCACGGCGATCATTTTCGCGGAATGGCGACGGTGCACGTGCCGATTATCATCGACGCGCCGCACCAATTTCCGCAGGGACTCGTGTCACAGCGCCTGACGAACAACGTCGATATCGCCCCGACGCTCGCCGCCGCCGCGAAGGTCGATTTGCCCGATGACATCGACGGCCTGAATATCGCCTGGCGAATTGCGGAAACCGGCGCCGACGAGCGATTGCTGTTTTTCGAAACCGGCATCTGGTTCGTGAATTCATCCGCCGGATACCTGAACGGGCGGCGCATCGTGTACCCCGACATCACGACCATCGGCGAGATCGCCAAGGACGACGACCGCGCGATCGTCATCAAGGACCAGTACCTTCCAATCACGAACATCGCCAAGCACCGCATGGTGTTCGACGGCCGCTACAAACTCGTTTACATGCCCACGCCGGACGGGATCCGCTGGGAGCTGTACGACCTGCTTTACGACCCCGAGGAGGAGCGCGACGAGATGCTCGACTCGCGTGACGTCTTCCGCCGGCTGGCGGGCGCGCTTGTGCGTGAAATGGACGCGGCGCCCAACACCGAGGCGCGGCGTGCGTATTTCCTGCCGGATTGAAGATTGAAGATTGAGGATTGAAGATTATCCGGGCGCGGTACCTTGATGGTTGAGCTGCAAATCGATAATTCGCGAACCGCCGACTCGATTCTTACGGGCGCGCGATCCAACCGCCACGCCTGTTCGCAATCCTCAATCCGCAATCTTCAATCTTCAATCACGTATTGACCTCGCTCGCGCTTTTGCCTCAAATGGACCGAATGGACGCTCATTCGGCCAGACCGCTTGCTTGCTCGCTTCCGATTTGGTGGCGCCGGCGAATTACGCCCGACGCCTGACCCCCGTTTGCAAGGAAATCGATTCAACAGGCGCCGCGGCGACCGTCGCGGCGAATGAGGATTTGCGTTTTTTTAAAATGACCGACATCAAGCCCACGCGTGAGGAATTCCTGGAAAAGAGCCGGCACGGCAACCTTGTGCCCGTGTACGCGCAGCTCATCGACGATCTGAACACGCCGGTGTCGGCGTTTTTGTCGCTGGCGCAGCGGGGCGGCGCGTTCCTGCTGGAATCCGTCGAGGGGGGCGACCGCATCGGACGCTACTCCTTCCTCGGGCTGTCGCCGCGCATCGTCGTGCGCGGCAGACGCGGGCACGCGGAAATCATCGAGGGCGCCGAACGCCGCGAGGTGGCGTACGACGATCCCTTCGAGCCGCTCGCGGCGCTACTCGCGGCGATGAAGCCCGTGCCCGAGCCGCATCTCCCGCCGTTTCTCGGCGGCGCGGTGGGATACATGTCGTACGATGTCGTGCGGCACTTCGAACGCCTGCCCGAAACGGCCGCGGACGATCTCGATATCCCGGAATTTCAGTGGGTGTTTCCGGATGTCGTGGTGGCGTTCGATCGAGTCAGCCAGCAGCTTACCGTGGGGACTTACGCGACGACCGGGCCCGATCCGGCCACCGCGTACGAAAGCGCCGTGCGCCGCGTTCGCGATACCGTGCGCGAGTTGCAGACGAGCACCGTCAAGCGCCTGGTGCGCGACGTGGAGCCGTTCGCCGAATCGTCGATCGAAAGCACAATGACGCGCGATCAGTACACCCGCGCCGTTTTGCGCGCACGCGAATACATCAACGCGGGCGACATCCTTCAGGTTGTGCTTTCGCAGCGCTATCGAGCGCCGTTTACCGGCGACGATTTCGATCTTTATCGCCGCCTGCGCGCCACGAATCCGTCGCCCTACATGTTCTACCTGGATTTTGACGACGTGACGCTGATCGGCGCATCGCCGGAGGTGCACGTGAAAGTGACCGGCGATCTCGCGATGATCCGCCCCATCGCGGGCACGCGCCCGCGCGGCGCTACGCCGGAGGAAGACCGGCTCCTTGCCGCCGATCTGCTACGCGACGAAAAGGAGTGCGCCGAACACGTGATGCTGGTCGATCTTGGGCGCAACGACCTGTCGCGCGTGTGTCGCGCGGGAACGGTGAACGTGACGGATTATCAGCGCGTGGAGCGCTATTCGCACGTAATGCACATCGTCTCGCAGATCGAGGGACGCCTGACAAAGGGGCAGGACGCGTTCGACGTGCTGCGCGCCACCTTCCCCGCCGGCACCGTGTCCGGCGCGCCGAAAGTGCGTGCGATGGAGATCATCGAGGAGCTCGAGCCGGTGCGGCGCGGTCCCTACGCGGGCGTGGTCGGCTACGTCAGCCTCTCCGGTCACCTGGACTCGTGCATCACAATCCGCACGATGGTGCGCAAGGGACGCGATCTGTTCATTCAGGCGGGCGCGGGCATCGTGGCGGACTCGATACCGGAGAAGGAATACGAAGAGACGCGCCACAAGGCGATGGTGATGTTGCGCGCAGCGGGGCTTTCGGGCTGATGCTTCTTCTCATCGATAACTACGACTCGTTCGTTTACAACCTCGCGCACGATTTCGAGCGGGAAGGCGAAACGGTGCGCGTTGTGCGCAACGACGCGATCACGCTCGATGAAATCGAGCGCCTGGCCCCGGGCCGCATCGTCATCTCCCCGGGGCCTTGTTCGCCGGCCGAGGCGGGGATTTCCATCGAGGTCATCCGGCGTTTCGGTCCGCGCATCCCGACGCTTGGCGTTTGCCTCGGGCATCAAGCGATCGGCGCGGCGTTCGGCGGACATATCGTGCGGGCGAAGGCGCCCGTTCACGGCAAGACGAGCGACATCGACCACATTGGCGTTGGCGTGTTCGCGGGCGTGGAAAAGCCGTTGACGGTCGGGCGCTATCATTCGCTTGTGATCGAACGCGAGACGCTTCCCGATGAGCTTGAAATCACCGCCGAAGCGCCGGACGGCGAAATCATGGGCGTGCGGCACCGGACGTATCCGATCGAAGGCGTGCAGTTTCATCCGGAGTCGGTGCTGACCTCGCACGGACGCCGCATCGTTCGCAACTTCCTTTCCGGCGGGCGCCCGAGGATGCTCATCCGCGACGCGATCGCGCGCGTTCTGGCCGGCGATAACCTCTCCGTTTCCGGCGCGGAAGACGTGATGGAAGACGTCATGAGCGGCGTCGCGACCCCCGCGCAGATCGCGGCGTGGCTTGTCGCGATGCGCATCAAGGGCGAGACGCCCGAAGAAATCGCGGCGTGCGTTCGCGTGATGCGCCGCTTCGCGCGGCCGATCCGAACGGATCGCGCGGGCGTCGTCGACACGTGCGGCACGGGCGGCGACGACGCGGGCACGTTCAACATCTCGACCGTCGCGGCGCTTGCGGTCGCGGGCGCGGGCGTGCCGGTCGTCAAACATGGCAACCGGGCGGTATCGAGCCGCTGCGGCAGCGCGGATTTGTTCGCCGAGCTTGGCGTTCAGATAGCCTGTCCGCCCGAGCGCATGGAGCGCGCGCTGGCCGAGGCCGGCATCGCGTTCGCGTTCGCGCCGATCTATCATCAGTCGATGAAACACGCGGCGGAGCCACGCCGCGAAATCGGCATGCGGACGCTGTTCAACATCCTGGGACCGATGACCAATCCCGCCGGCGCGAAGCGGCAGGTAATCGGCGTGTACGATCGCGCGCTGACGCGACACGTCGCCGAGGTGCTGCGCCTTCTGGGCACGGAGCACGCGATGGTTGTGCACGGGCACGACGGGCTCGACGAAATCACCCTGACCGGGCCGACGCACGTTGCCGAGTTGCGCGGGGGCGAGATTACGGAATACGAATTCGATCCGCGCGATGTTGGCCTGACGCTTTGTGAGGCCGGCGAATTTGCCGGCGGACACGCGGGAATCAACCGGCGCATCGCCGAGCGGATTCTCGCGGGCGGCGACGGCCCGCAAGCCGATATCGTCGCGCTCAACGCGGGCGCCGCGCTGGTTGTGTCGGGCAAGGCCGCCGACGTGCGCGAGGGCATCGAAATCGCGCGCGAGTCGCTGCGATCCGGACGTGCCCGGGCGGCGCTTGTCGGCCTCGCGCGAATTTCGCACGACGACGGCGCGTAGGGAGACGGCATGGATTCGATTCTCGACAACATCGTCTCGGCGCGCCGCGAGGACATCGCGGCCGCCAAGGCGCGCGTGCCGTTGTCCGAACTCGAGGCGCAATGTTACGCCATCGCCGCGCCGCGCGACTTCCAGGCCGCGGTCGAAACGCCGAAGGCGAAAACGGCGATCGTCGCGGAGATCAAGCGCGCCTCGCCGTCCAGGGGCGTTCTGCGCGCCGATCTGGACCCCGCCGCGCTGGCGCGGGCCTACGAAGCCGGCGGCGCGGCGGCGCTGTCGGTGCTTACCGAACCGAACTTCTTCAAGGCGCGACCGTCGGACCTGACCGAGGCGCGCGGCGCGTGCCGGCTACCGGTTCTGCGCAAGGACTTTCTCATCGACGAATACCAACTCTACGAAACGTGCGCGATGGGAGCCGACGCGTGCCTGCTGATCGTGCGTTTGATGGACGAGGCCGAGCTTCGCGATTTCGTGATGCTGGCGCATGAGCTATCCATCGCGGCTCTCGTGGAGACGCACTCCGCCGGAGAAATCGAGCGTGCCCAACGCGCCGACGCGCGCCTGATCGGCATCAACAACCGCGATCTGGCGACGTTCGAGGTCGCCCTGGAACGCACGATCGAGCTTGCAAAAAACGTCGATGCGCACCGCACGGTCATAAGCGAAAGCGGCATCGGCTCGGCGGCGGACCTGGCGCGGCTTCGCGACGCCGGCGTTCGCGCGGCGCTTGTCGGCGAATCGCTGGTCACGAGCGATGACCCCGCCTTGTGCATCCGGGAGTTGCTTGCATGAGCGTCCGGGTGAAGATCTGCGGCGTGACGCGGGCGGACCAGGCGCGCGAAATCGCCGCGGCGGGCGCCGATTATCTCGGCGTCGTTTTTGCCGAGTCGCCGCGCCGGGTCGACGAACGAACGGCGCGCCAAATCCGCGACGCCGCGCCGGGCGTCAAACTCGTCGGCGTGTTTGTCGACGAGACGCCCGGGCGCGTCGCCGAACTTGTGGAGCGCGTGGCGCTTGATCTCGTTCAGCTTCACGGTGGCGAATCGCCGGACGACTTCGCCGCCCTGCCCGTTCCCGCCATCAAGGCCGTCGCCGTTACCGAAAACGGCAGCGTGCTGGCCGAAGCGATCGCGCGCGTCGCGGGCGGCGCATGGGATTACCTGATGCTCGATTCGAGCGCCGGCGGTCGCGCCGGCGGATCGGGGCAAGCGTTCGATTGGGTGCGCTTTTCCGATGCGGTCGAGCCTGTGCGCGATCGTCTTTTCGCCGCCGGAGGCCTGGCGCCGGAAAATGCCAGGGCGGCGATTCTCGCGCTTTCGCCGTTTGCCCTCGACGCGTCCTCGCGCCTTGAGACCTCGCCCGGCGTGAAGGATCTTTCGCGCGTGCGCGCGTTCATCGACGCGGTGCGCAAGGTGGAATCGTGACGTTACCCGACGCCAGGGGAAAGTTTGGCCGATTCGGCGGGCGCTTCATGCCCGAGACGCTGATGGTGGCCATTGAGGAGCTGACGCGTGCCTACGACGACGCGCGCGGCGACCCGGAGTTTCGGCGCGAGTTCGAATCGTATCTTCGCGATTATTGCGGCAGACCGACGCCGCTTTCGTTCGCGGCGCGCCTCACCGAACACGCGGGCGGCGCGAAGATCTACCTCAAGCGCGAGGACCTGAATCACACCGGCTCGCACAAGATGAACAACACGATCGGACAGGCGATCCTCGCGCGACGCATGGGCAAGACACGTATCATCGCCGAGACCGGCGCGGGACAGCACGGCGTCGCGACCGCGACGGCCTGCGCGCTTTTCGGGTTGCCGTGCGTTGTGTACATGGGCGAGGAGGACGTGGAACGCCAGGCGCTGAACGTCTTTCGCATGAAGCTGCTTGGCGCGACGGTCGTGCCCGTCACCTCCGGCTCGCGAACGTTGAAGGACGCGACAAACGAGGCCATCCGCGATTGGGTGACGAATCTTCGCGACACGCACTACATCATCGGTTCGGTCGTCGGGCCGCATCCGTATCCCATGATGGTGCGCGACTTCCAGAGCGTGATCGGGCGCGAAGCGCGCGAGCAAATCCTGCATGCTGAAAATCGTCTGCCTGAAGCGATCGTCGCGTGCGTCGGCGGCGGAAGCAACGCCATTGGGATTTTTCACCCGTTCCTCGCGGACGCCGACGTACAGCTTGTCGGCGTGGAAGCCGCGGGCCGCGGGCTCTCGACAAGCGAGCACTCCGCGAGCATCACCGGCGGACGCGTGGGGGTGCTGCACGGCGCGCGCAGTTTCCTTTTGCAAACCGAATCCGGGCAGATCGCGCCGACGCACTCCATCGCCGCGGGGCTCGACTACCCGGGCGTCGGGCCGGAACACGCGTACCTCGCGGAAACCGGGCGTGCGCGCTACACGGCGGTGACCGACGATGAGGCGCTCATCGCGTTTCGCTTGCTCGCGGGGCTCGAGGGCATCATTCCGGCGCTCGAGAGCGCGCATGCGGTGGCCGAAGGCGTTCACCTCGCGGCGTCGATGCCCCGGGATGCGATCGTCGTCATCAATATCTCCGGACGCGGGGACAAGGACACGACCATCGTGGATACGCCGGGCGGCGCCGCATGAATCGCATCGATCGGGCTTTCGCGGAACTTCGCGCGCGCGGCGGACGCGCGTTCATTCCGTTTTTGACGGGCGGTTACCCGGATCGCGAAAGCTTTCTCGCGGTCGCGGCGGCGGCGGCTCGCGGCGGCGCGGCCGTGCTGGAGATCGGCATACCGTTTTCCGATCCCGTCGCGGACGGACCCGTGATCCAGGCCTCGTCCGAGGCCGCGCTCGCCGGCGGCGCGACGCTGGTAACGTTGCTCGACGACATCGCCCGGCTACGCGCGTTGATCGAAACGCCGATGGTGCTGATGGGCTACGCAAACCCGATCGAGTCGATGGGCTACGCGCGATTCGTCGAGGAAGCTTTGCGGTGCGGCGCGGATGGCGTCATCGTGCCGGATCTGCCGCCCGAGGAGGCCGATGAACTGATCGCCGCGGCGCGCGCTCGGGACTTCGCCACGATCTTCCTGGCCGCGACGACCAGCTCGGATGCGCGGGTGCGCGCCGTGACAAGAGCCAGCACGGGTTACGTCTATTTCGTTACAAGGCTTGGCGTCACCGGCGCGGACGCCGCACCGGAGGACATCGGCGCGATGGTTGCGCGCCTGCGCCGCCATACCGATTTGCCGATCGCGGCGGGCTTCGGCATCGCGACGCCCGAACAAGCCGCGCGCGTCTGCGAGACGGCCGACGCGGCGATCGTCGGCAGCGCGCTCGTGCGGCTGGTGACCGAGCACAAGGACGCGCCCGATCTCGCCGAGCGCGTCGAGGCGTTTTGCCGCGCGATGACGGACGCGTGCGCGGGATGATCGCATTCGGCGGCACACGGAGGGCACGAAGGAGACACTGAGGACACGGTGTGAACGCGGAATTCGGAATGAACCGCGGAATCGCATGTTCAACACAAGGCATGCCCTGAGCGAAGCCGAAGGGGCACAAAGAACAGGGGATAACGAACACGGGGGATGGCGGCGAAACGGACGCGGCGTCATTCCATCCTCGATCGTCGATAGGTTGCCTCCGATCGAACCGCGAGCCGCTCTCTTTCCTCTTTCCTCTTTTCTATTTCCTATCTCCTATTTCCTATCTCCTACTTCCTACTCCTTCGTCTGTGACCAACGCACAAGCGGCAGCGCGTGCGGGGCGACCATCATGGCGTGCGCGGGGATGACGCGAACGAGAACGCCGTGGTGTCCGACGTCGATGCAGCGGTAGATGCCCTCGTAGGCGTAGCGGCCGGAACCGAGGGATTTTTTCATCGTCATCTTGGTCACGACGCCGTCGACCAGGCGCAGGTTTTCGTCGAGCACACCGCCGTAGATTTCGACGTGCACATCCTGGGGTTGCAGTTCGCCCAGGCTTACGTTGGCGGTGACAAGCAACTCCTCGCCGGCGCGGCGCCCCTCGTTTGTCTCGGCCGTAACATCGTTGACGGCGATCGGATCCCAACGCTCGCGCACATTGCGGCGCCACGCGGCGTATTGCACGCCGTCGCGGTATTCGTGCGCGCACAGGGATGCGTAATACGCCTCCGCCGGCAGATAATACCGGCGAACGTATTGCTGCAACATTCGGTCGGTGTTGAAGAGCGGGCCGTAGGCCGTCATGGATCGCTTCATCATCTCGATCCAGCGGCGGGGCAGCCCGTCGCGCGCGCGATCGTAGAAGGTCGGCACGATCTCCTTTTCGAGCAGGTCGTAGATCGCGCTTGATTCGACGCGGTCCTGATAATCCGGGTCGTCGTATTCCTCGCCGGCACCGATCGCCCAGCCGGCGTGCGTGACGAAGGCCTCGGCCCACCAGCCGTCGAGAACCGAACAGTTGAGCGCGCCGTTGATGAGCGCCTTCATGCCGCTTGTTCCGCTGGCCTCGAGCGGACGGCGCGGCGTGTTCAGCCATACATCGACGCCCGCGACGAGTTCTCGCGCGAGTTCGATGTCGTAGTCCTCGAGGAAGATAACCTGACTGCGGATGTTCGACTCGCGCGCGGCGTGCACGATCGCCTTGATGAACGCCTTGGCCTGCTCGTCGGCCGGATGCGCTTTGCCCGCGAAGATGAACTGGACCGGACGCGAGGCGTCGGCCAGGAGGCGCGTCAGGCGATCGATGTCCCGAAACAAAAGCGTCGCCCGCTTGTAGGTCGCGAACCGGCGCGCGAAGCCGATCGTCAGCGCCCGGGCATCCAACACCTCGGCGGCGCTCGTGATGTCCTCGACGGGCGCGTTCCGCGCGACGCACTGCGCCCGGGCGCGCCGGCGAACCGACTCGACGAGGCGCTCGCGCTGGCGCTCGTGCATGCGCCACAGTTCCACGTTGGGGATGCGCTCCACCTTCTTCCAGACCTCGGGGGAGGTTTTCGACTCCGACCAGTCCGCGCCGAGATACCGCTCAATCAGCGCCCGCACGTCCGGGTTTGCCCACGTTTCGAAATGGACGCCGTTGGTGACATGGCGAATCGGCACCTCGTTCGTGGGGATGCCGGGATAGCCCGCGTGCATCATCTTGCGCGTCACCTGCGCGTGCAATTCGGAGACGCCGTTGACATACGAGGTGTTGTTGATGGCGAAGACGGCCATGTTGAAAGGCGCGCTGTCGGGCTCGCCGTGGCGCCGGCCCAGCTCCAGAAGGCGCGGCACGCTGATGCCGAGCTCGCCGACGTAGTGGCCGAAGTAGCGCGCGATCAGGTCCGCGGAAAACAGATCGAATCCCGCGGGCACGGCGGTGTGCGTCGTGAAGACGTTGCCCCCGGCGCAGATGACGCGGGCGCTTTCGAAATCGAGCATCGTCTCGGCCATCAGAAGGCGGATGCGTTCAAGCGCGAGGAACGCCGAATGACCTTCGTTCATGTGGCAGACCATCGGTTTGACGCCGACCTCGTGCAGCGCGCGCAGCCCGCCGATACCGAGAACGATCTCCTGGCGGATGCGCATTTCCGAATTGCCGCCGTAGAGATTGCCCGTAATGGCGCGATCGTCCTCCGCGTTCGCCTCGACGTTCGCGTCGAGCAAATAGAGATCGACGCGGCCGACGCGGCATCGCCACACGTAAAGGCGCACGTCGGCGTCGCCGACGCGCACGGGGATCTCAAGCGCCGCGCCGGATTCCGTTCGCACGAGCTCGAGCGGCAGGTTGTACGGATCGTTGATGTGATAGGTTTCCTGCTGCCAGCCGTCCGCGTTGAGGTATTGCGAAAGATACCCGCGGCGAAACAGCAGGCCGACGGCGACAAGAGGCACACCCAGGTCGCTCGAGGATTTCAGGTGATCTCCGGCCAGCACGCCAAGGCCGCCGGAGTAAATGCGCAGGTATTCCGCGATGCCGAATTCCATCGAGAAATACGCGAATCGCGGCTTGCGGAAGCCCTTGTAGGCGCGGTCAAACCAGGTCTCGCCGCCGAGGTAGGCCTGAAATTCCTCGGCGACAAGCGAGAGGTGGTGCAAAAATCCCTCGTCGCTCGCGAGCGCCTCGAGGCGCCGCTGCGAGACGCGGCCGAGAAGCGCGACGGGGTTATGCTTCACCTCGTCCCACAACGTCTCATCGATGCGGCGGAACAGCTCGCGCGCGGCGACGTTCCATGTCCACCACATATTTTCGGCGAGATCCTTAAGCGGCAGCAGCGCTTCGGGAACGTTCGGGGCGACGCGAAAATCGATGGCCGGGCGCATGCGTTTCGTCTTCCTCGCAAGGGGTCGAACGGCGACGTGTGTCCGTTTCGTTTAGGCGGATTCCGGCGCTTTGGCAATGGCGCGGAGACAAATTCGCACGGCGGATGGCGTCGAAGCGGATTGCAAGCGACCGGTGACATCGCGGCATTGACCGCGCGCGCTTGTTCGTCGCGCGCTTGCCCAAAAACCCGCGACCGAATTGACGCCTTCGACGCGGCGTGTTAAAGCCCAAAATGCGCTGAAACCCCTTGAGAAACGGGGATTTTTCCTTGTCCGCCTCGCCCGAGCCGCGCGTCATCCGGCGCTATCAGAATCGCAAGCTCTACGACACGAATCGCAGCGCCTACGTCACGCTCGACGACATCGAGCAGATGATCCAGGACGGCGTCGAGATCAAGGTCATCGACAACAAAAGCAAGGAAGACCTGACGAGCCTGACGCTCGCGCAGATCATTTTCGAGAGCGAAAAGAAGAACAGGGCGTTCCTGCCGCTCGGCGCGCTCAAGCGAATCATCCAGTCGGGGCAGGACAGCATCCACGACCTGATGGACAAGGTCGTCGCGCCGCGCCTTTCGATGATTCAGCACACGCGCGCCGAGGTCGAAAAGGCCATCGAGCGACTGGCTCAAAAAAAGGATATTCCGCCAAAGGAGCGCGAGCACCTGTTGCGCGCAATCACCGCGAATACGCAAAGGAACCTCGAGGAATTCAGCGAACGCATCGAGGACAACGTGAAGAGCTTTTTCGAACGCACCCGCGTCGTAACGAAGCTCGTCGAGAAGGTCGCGGCCCTCGAGATCGAAGTGGCGGAACTCGAACGCGGCCTGCGCGATCGCCTCGCGGCATCCGATGGCAACGGCGGGCTCCCGGCGCCCAAACGCAAACGCGGCCGGCCAAAGAAATCCGAGGCGCCGTCGCCCGCCGTGAAACGGTCACCGAAGGGGCCGGTTTGATTGGCGCGGCGAGATCCTTCGCTTCTCTCAGGATGACAACCGCCAACCGGCATGATGACAGGTTCCATCAAGACAAGGTTGAACGCATGAGCATTCCTTTTTCCAAATTGTCGGGCACCGGCAACGATTTCATCGTCATCGACAACCGCGAGGGACTCGTCGCGCCGGACCGGATGCGCGATTTCGTCGCGGCCGTGTGCCGGCGCGCGATCAGCGTGGGCGCGGACGGCGTGATTTTCGTGGAGAACCACCCCACCCTCGATTTCGCCTGGCACTACTTCAACGCCGACGGCGGCGAGGCCGAGATGTGCGGCAACGGCGCGCGGTGCGTTTCGCGTTTTGCGTTCGAGCGCGGTATCGCTGGCAAATCGATGCGTTTTGCCACCGTGGCCGGCACGATCGAATCCGAAATCACCCCCCTTGGCGTGAAGGTGAAGCTGACGCCGCCGAGCGCGCTTCGCCCGGTCGGCATCACGATCGAGGGCGGCGAACGCATCGACGGCACGTTCGTCAACACGGGCGTTCCGCACGTGGTGGTGCCGGTCCAGGATATCGAGGCGGTGGACATGCGCCGCGTCGGCCGCCTGATCCGTTATCACGCCGAGTTCGCGCCCGCGGGAACGAACGCGAATTTCGTCGCGCCGGGCCCGGGCGGGGAATTCCTGATCCGCACCTACGAGCGCGGCGTGGAGGACGAAACGCTGGCCTGTGGCACCGGCAACGTTGCGGCGGCGATCACGCTGGTGCACAATAAAAAGTCGCCGGTTCCCGTGCGCCTGCGCGTGCGATCGGGCGAACTTTTGACGGTCCACCTCGACGCGAACGACCCGATTTCCGGCGACGTGGCGCTCGAGGGACCGACGCGCTGGATTTATGACGGCGTCCTTCATCCGGAATCGTACGAGGGGCGCTAAAGGGAAGCCGATGCCGGTTTACGAATACCGTTGCGCCAAATGCGGTCACGTTACGTCGTTTGTCGAAAAGATGTACGAGCCGCAGCCGCTTTTCTTCGGGCGGCGCCGTTGCGGCCAATGCCGTTCACGCAAGCTTGCGAAGATCGTCTCTCGCGTCGCCTCGGCCGTGCAACGCACGGAAACCGAGATGATGAACGAGTTGAAGTCGATGGGAAACGTCAATTTCATCCCCGAGTGGATGATGCGGCGCCCCGAGCCGCCGGGTGGTGTGTGCCCGCATCACGCCGCGGAACTGGCCCGCGAAAAGAACGAAGCGTCCGCCAAGGCCGAGCACGAAAAGAAAGTGCGCGCGCCGATCGACGTGAGCTGAACGCGCATTCCAGCATCGAGGATCGAGGATTGAGGATGGAGGAGAATCGCGCGGGGCGTTGCGCGCACCGCGCGATTTTTGCGTTTGGAGCGCCAAAGAGAATTTTCTCCGGAGGCGTCGCCACCCGCTCCCTGACGGTCGCGGCTCTGAAATCGCGGCTCCGTTTGTGGCGAGGCGTCGCCACCCGCTCCCGGATGGTCGCGGCTCTGATTGCTTTTTTTACGATGGGGTGCGGCGGGCCGAAGCTGACCGGCGTTTTTGTGTACGCCTCCCCGGAGCATGGGATCGTCGCGCACGATTTATCGAACGGGCGCATGAGCGTGATCGTCGCGGCGAGGAATCCAGGCGATGTCGCGGTCGATCCCCGACGCACGGAGATGCTCTTCGTGCGGCGGCCGGCGGAACGCGACGAGATCGTGCGCCTGTTCCTTTCGAGCGGACGGCATTCCGTCGTGTGCGCCGGGCCAGATACGTCCGCCGCCTGGCGCATCGGATCGCCCTCGTACGCGCCGGACGGCAGCGCGGCGGCGTTTGTCGGCCAGGACATCCTCGGGCAACGAAAGGTGACCGCCTTCGGCGGCGCGGGGCCGTGCATCGCCGTGGCCGACGGCGTGACGGCGGCGCGTTTCGGACCCGGCAAGGGGCGCGTTGTCGTCAGCGACGGGCGATCCGCCGCATTGGTGACAATGCCCGAGACGCTCGACACGTTGGCCTATCCCGCGCGCCTTCCGCCGATCATCGACGCGCGCGGCGGCGAGGTGATCGACCTGGACGTGGACGACACGTTCGGGCGTTTCGCGGTGCTGCGCGAGTCGGAGCTTGCGTTCTACCGCTTCGGATCGCGTGTGCCGGATGCCGTCGTCGATCTGGGGCCTATGCTCGAAATGGCGGGCCTATCGGCGCGGCCGGGGGCGGTCGCATTCGCGCCGGACGACCGTTACGCGGCCGTCATCGCGGGCGACGAAAGCGCGGCGCGCGCATTTGTCTTGTCCACGGACGGATCCGCGATTGATGGATCAAGACCGTTCGCGCCGATGGGTCTTGCGGCGCCGCCGGCCCTTTCCCGGCCGGACTGGGTGCCCGCGCTCATGACGCCGGGCGGCGCGCCGTAAACCGCCTCCTTGATCGCGCGGGCGCAATCGCGATAATGAAGCCCTGACGGGCCGCGTATTTCCTGTAAAACCCGCTTTTTTCATCCGGCCCCTGCCGGAATCGCGCGATTACCCCGTTTCGCGAACGTTGCGAGACGCCATCTAGCACCGTTACGCCGGTGGGCGGAGCTCACCGGTCAAGGAGGTTTCCGTGGGCGTGAAAGTTGCGATTAACGGTTTCGGACGCATCGGGCGTTCGGTATTGCGCCGCGCATTCGATCTTGGCGATCTGGACATCGTCGCGGTCAACGATCTGACGAGTCCCGAAACGCTCGCGCATCTGCTGAAATACGACTCGGTGATGGGCCGCTATCCCGGCTCCGTTCGCGTCAGCGGCGACAGTCTCGTCGTCGGCGATCGCACCGTGCGCGTCCTTTCCGAAAAAGACCCCGCGGCGCTTCCCTGGGCCGATCTCGGCGTGGACGTCGTGATCGAATCGACGGGCCTGTTTCTGGCGCCGCACAAGGCGGTGGCGCACATGCACGCCGGCGCAAAGAAGGTGGTCCTGACCGCGCCCGCGAAAAACAGCACGCCCGAGGAACTCGAAAAGGCGCGGTACACCAAGGCGTCCGTCGATGCGACGATCTGCGTCGGCGTCAACGACGAGACGTACGACCCCGCGCTGCATCACATCATCAGCAACGCGAGCTGCACGACCAACTGCCTGGCGCCCGTCGCCAAGGTGTTGCACGAGAGCTTCGGCATTATCGCGGGCCTCATGACGACGATTCACTCCTACACGAACGATCAGCGCCTGCTCGACCTGCCGCACAAGGATTTGCGCCGCGCGCGCGCGGCGGCGGTGTCGATGATCCCAACCTCCACGGGCGCGGCGAAGGCCGTGGGCCTCGTGCTGCCGGCGCTCGCGGGGCGCCTCGACGGCATGGCCGTGCGCGTGCCGACGCCGAACGTCAGCCTTGTCGATCTTTCGGTGCAGACCGAAAAGCGCGTGACGGTCGAGTCGGTCAACGCGGCGATGAAAGCCGCCGCGGAGGGGCCGCTTTCGGGCGTACTGCGCTACGTTGACGAGCCGCTAGTCAGCATCGACTTTCAGGGCGACCCGCACAGCTCAAGCTTCGATTCGCTCGTCACGAAGACCTCCGGCGACAACTTCGTGAAGATTCTTTCCTGGTACGACAACGAGTGGGGTTACTCCTGCCGTCTCGTCGATCTGGCGCGCATCGTCGCGTCCCGGCTCTAGGGGATTGCCCGGCGTATGACGATCAAATACGTGGACGAGGTCGATGTCGGCGGGAAACGCGTGTTCGTGCGCGCGGATCTTAACGTACCGATCGACGAAACGGGCAAAATTACCGACGCGACGCGCATCCAGGCCGTCGCGCCGACCTTGCGTTACATCCTTCGCAAGGGTGGACGGCTGATCGTGGCGAGCCACCTGGGCCGGCCCAAGGGGACGCGCGACGAACGCTACTCGATGTTGCCGGTCGCCGAACGGCTGCGCGAGGAGCTTGACCGCGAGATCGTGCAGGCGCCGGAGGTCATGTCCGACGGCGTGAAGGTCTGGGCGAATCAGCTCAAGGACGGCGACGTGATGGTACTCGAGAATCTTCGTTTTCACCCGGGTGAAACCGCGGACGATCCGGAACTCGCGCGCCAGCTCGCCGACCTGACGGACGTGTATGTCAACGACGCGTTCGGTTCGTCGCATCGCGCCCACGCGAGCGTTCACGCGCTGCCGAAACTGGTTCCCGCTCGCTGCGCGGGTTTTCTCATGCGCAAGGAACTCGAATATTTCCGCATGGCCATGGAAGATCCCGCTCGGCCGGTCGTCGCGATCCTCGGCGGCGTGAAGGTCTCCGACAAGATCGGCGTCATCAAGAATCTGCTGGCGCGCGTGGACGCGCTCGTCATCGGCGGCGCGATGGCCTACACCTTCCTCAAGTTCCTCGGCGAAAACGTCGGCAAAAGCCTTGTGGAAGACGGAAAGCTCGCCATGGCCGGGGAAATTCTGAAAGCCGCGCGCGAGAAGCACGTGGCGATCCACGTGCCGCGCGACCACATCGCCGCAACGGAAATGCAAGCCGGCGCGGCAGTGCGCGTGGTCGGCGCGGGCGGGTTCGCCGACGACGAGATGGGCCTTGATATCGGCCCGGAAACGCGCGAGGAGTTCGCGCGCGTCATTGCCCGCGCGAAGACGATCATCTGGAACGGACCGATGGGCGTGTTCGAGGTTCCGGCCTTCGCCGAGGGTACGTTCTCGATCGCCCGCGCCGTCGCCGCGGTGGACGCCTTGTCGGTGGTCGGCGGCGGCGATTCGGTATCAGCCGTGCACATGGCGGGCGTCACGGAGAAAATTTCGCACATTTCCACGGGCGGCGGCGCGTCTCTCGAGCTGCTCGAAGGAAAGACGTTGCCCGGCATCGCCGCCCTGGAGACCGCATGACCGCGGCCGCGTCGCGCATTCCGTTTCTGGCCGGCAACTGGAAGATGCACAAGGACCGCGCGTCCGCCGTGCAGCTCGCCAGGGCGATCGCCGAAGGCGTCAGGGACATCAGCGGACGCGAGGTGGCGATCTTTCCCCCCTACCCGTTTATCGAGGCTGTCGCGCACGCGGTTAACGGCACGCCGGTCGAAATCGGCGCGCAGGAATGCCGCGCGGAGGATTCCGGCGCGTTCACCGGCGACGTTTCCGCGCCGATGATCGCAAGCGTCGGCGCGACGCTGTGCCTCGTGGGGCATTCGGAAAGGCGGCAGTATCACGCGGAGACGAACGAGGGCTGCAACCGCAAGATCCTTTCGTTGCTCTCGCACGGCATCCTGCCGATTTACTGCGTCGGCGAGACGCTCGCCGAACGCGACGCGATTCGCACGTTCGACGTGCTCGAGACGCAACTGGTAGAAGGACTCGCGCGTTTATCGCCGGCGGAGGTCGGCCGGCTGGTCGTCGCGTACGAGCCCGTTTGGGCGATCGGCACGGGGCGCGTCGCGACCCCGGAACAGGCCCAGGAGGCGCACGCGTTCATCCGTACGGTCGTTGCACGGATCGCCGGCGCCGACATCTCGGGCCGGATTCGCATCCAGTACGGCGGATCGGTCAAGGCGGAAAACGTCGATGAACTGATGGCGTGCGAAGACGTGGACGGCGCGCTTGTCGGCGGGGCATCGCTTTTGGCCGCGGACTTTCTGCGCATCGTCCGTTTTGAGTCCCGCGGGTCTTGAAATCCGCGGGGCGAATCGCTAGGTTATCGGGCCTCTTGAGTCCCGTGCGGAGGGAGTTCGCTTGAGTATCGGTTACGTCATCCTGACGATCATCCATTTTTCGGTTTCCGTCTTCCTGATTCTCGTCATCCTGTTGCAGACGGGCAAAGGCGCGGACATGGGCGCCGTGTTCGGCGGCAGCTCGCAGACCGTGTTCGGCTCGTCCGGCGCGGGCGGATTCCTGACGAAGATGACGACCGTCGGCGCCGTCGTCTTCATGTTTACCTGCCTGTCGCTCGCGTACATTCAGGGCAACACCAGTTCCGGCGTTTTGCGCGAGCTTGAGCAGAGCAAACCGATCGAGGCGCCCGCGGCGCCGGCCGCGCCGCTGCCGGAAGAATGGGGCAC
>JAIOHV010000124.1 GCA_019912885.1 bacterium | reverse complement strand
GTTGCCGCCGGCGTACGCCTCGCGTCCGGCCCCGGCGGCCGGCGGCAACGGCGGTGCGACCGGGTCCGCGAGCTGGGAGGTGCCGGTCCAGTTCAAGTTCACCGGACGCCGCACGCCGCCCCGCGAGGTCAACACCTTCCTGCGCCAGCTTTCGACGATGCTCAGCTCGGGCATCCCCCTTTCGCGCGGCCTGGAGGTGCTCACCGAACGCACCCGTGACCAGAAACTGCGCGGCGCGATCGCCCGCGTGCTCGACGACGTGGAACGCGGCAGCCAGTTCTGGTCGGCGCTCGCGCGTCACCCCGAGCTGTTCAACCCGATGACGGTGAACATCATCCGCACGGGCGAGGAGAGCGGATCGCTCGTCAAGGTCATGGACTACCTCGCCACGTACCGCGACCGCGAGGAAGACATGGCGCGCATGGTGCAGCGCGCGGTCACCTATCCGATGATCATCCTCATCATCGCGCTTGGCGTCATGCTCCTCGTCCTCACGACGATCATCCCGCAGTTCGCGGTGCAGTACTCGCGCGCGCAGGTCGAGCTGCCCTGGCCGACGCGCCTCATCATCAACTTCTCGGAAGCCGCGACCAACGTCGGCCTCGTCTTCTTCGTGCTTGTGGCATTCGGCATCTGGATCTACCGGCGTTCGGACCAGGTCGGCGGCATCAAGAACTTCGTCGACCGCATGAAGCTGAAACTCCCGGTGTTCGGCCGCGTGCTGACGAACATCTACACCGTGCAGTTCTCGGCGATGCTCGCGATCCTGCTCAAGGCCGGCCTCCCCATGCCGCGCGCGCTCGATCTTGTGCGCGACACCATGCCGAACGTGCTGTTCAAGGACGCCTTCGCGTTCGTGAAGGACAGCATCGAAAAGGGACGCACGCTCAACGAGTCGTTCCAGCCCATCGACGTCGTTCCGCCGCTCGTGAAGGACATGGTCGCCGTCGGCGAGGAGGCGGGGACGCTGCCGCTTGTCCTCGACCAGATCACCGCGATCTACCAGAAGGACGTCGACCACGAAACCGCGATGATGGGCGAGCTCATCGAGCCCTTCCTCATCCTCGGCCTCGGCGTCATCGCCGGTTTCATCGCCATTTCGATCTTCTGGCCCTACGTCAAGATGGTGCAGGTCGTCGGCGCTCCGACGCCGTAAAATCCAAATCGAACGCGGAAGTCGAACGGGCCGGCCAACCGCCGGCCCTTTTTTTCATCCCGCTCCCGATCCCGATCCAGGAATGTATAGGTCCTATAGGACCCACAGGACCTATGTCACCGCCCAATCCTCGACCAGTCTTTATTCCCCGACGATCGCCTCCCGCAGCGCTTGCGCGATCGCCGCGTGGCCCGCGGGGGTCGGGTGCACGTTGTCCGGCGACGGAAAGATCACCGCCGCGCCGGCTTCCCGCGCGGCTCGAAGGGGCGGCATCACATCGACCGCCGGCGCGTGGATGCGGTGCGTCTCCTGTTTCAGGGTTCCGTCCTCTTCCAGATAGGGCGGCGCGATGAACAACGCGCGCGCGTTCATCGAGCGCGCGTAGGAGGCGATCTTGTCGAGATTCTCGTGATACGCCTCGATCGAAACGCGTTCGAGCGGCGGACCCGATCGCGCGGCCAGCAAACGCCGCGCGTCGACGAGCACCGTGCGCATGGCCGAGTAGATCGCAAGCCGCGAAAGGCCGCTCGACGCGCGTTTCGCGGCAAGCGTGTCGGGCCGGGGCTGAGCCTCGTCGGAAAAGCCGATCGCTTCGAACCCGTCGTTGATGCCGAAGTAGGCGACGACGACGCTTGGCGCGAACCGCCCCGCGTACGTCTGAAAATACCGAAGCCCTTGCAGGCTTGTGTACCCGGGCACGCCGAAATTCAGCACGCGCGCCGTTGCGTAGCGATCGGGTTTGCCCGGCGGATCGCCGAGCGCATCGAGATCCGCGGCGAGCAGGCTTTCGAGAACGGCCGCGTAGGTGTTCTCGTACGGCACCCCGCCCTCGCCAAGGCCAAAGGTGCACGAATCGCCAAGGCAAATCACCCGGAATTCGTCGTCCCGCCGCTCGATCGGCGCGATCGGCCCGCGAAAACCCGCCTCATTGACCTGCCACGCCGCGTTGTCGGGCCGGAGCTTCCAGAAAAGATACGGATCGCGCTCAAAACCCGTCTGGTCGCGATGCGGATTGGAAAAGCGCAGATACGGGCCCCGTTCCGTCACCCGCGGCCACGCGAAACGGATCGCGATCTCGAAAAGGAACAGCGCGCCAATGACGGCCGCGGCGGCAAGCAGAACGCGTCTCATGCGGCGCGATCGTAGCAACAACGCCCGCCCGGTCAAAGGCGCCGTTTCGAACGAACGCCGGCGAGGAGCGAACGTCGAAAAGCGCCCGCCATCGAGCACGCCTGCTTGACTTGAGCCGGAAAAAAGGCGAAGGCGCTGGCATGCTCGATTCCCGTCGTGGCGCGCGTGATGGTGCGTTCCGCGCGCATGCGCTTGGCGTGCGCGCGGCCCGTGTATGGCTCTCCGCCGGCCTGTTTCTTGCCGCCGTTTTCGCGGCGATGCCCGCGCCGGCGCAAGACGCGCCGTTGCAGGAGATCTCCGACGAGACGATCTTCGGCGAGGCGTGCGTGTGCGAACAGGCGCAGGCGAACATCTTTCCCGATCCGTCGATCTCGCGATCGCGCGCGCTTGACGGCGCGGGCGCCGCGGCGTTCTCCGCGTTCGGCGCGCCGACGCTGCACAACATCGCGAACGTGGTTCAGGTTTCGCACACGCAGCTTCTGTTCGACGTCGTGCTGCAGGAAGACAGCCAGCGCGAGCAGACCGAATCCGACGCGATCGACCGACGGCACGTGCGCCTGCACTACACGCCGGGCGTGACCGCCATCGTTCCGTTGGCGGGCAAAAGCGCCGCCGGTTTCGGCGGCAATTTCGTGGCGCTCGGATCGATCGCTCATCGCGTCACGGACGGCGACTCGCGCGTGCGCAGCGACGCGGCGTTCGGCAGCCGGTCGCGCAAGCTCTCCAACACCGTGAAAATGCGCACGCAGGCGACGAATGTGCGCGCGGGCCTGACGTACGGGTTCAACGACTGGGTGGCGCTTGGTGTCGCCGGGCGCGGGGCTCTGTGGCAATACGCGGACATCATCCATTCGTTCAGCTTCAACGACTACGCGATTCCGCGGACGTGGGAGACGGACCGCGCGAATTGGGAAGGCGGCGCTTTCGCCACGGCCGCGTCGCCGGAGGTGGGCTTCTTGCTACGGCCGTTCAAGGCCTTGCAGCTCGGCGTCGCGTACGAGCACGGCGGCAACGGGCGCACCACGCTGACGACCGACCAGGAATACCGCATCGTGCGGCCGGCCGAGGATTTCGTCGACCGGCGCGATGTCGATGTGGATGTGTATTCCGTGCTGGCGCCCCGGCTTGTCGCGGGGCTCGCGTACAATCTGCCGAACGGCCTTCAGTTCCTGGCGGAATATTATTGGCGCCGCCCGATGGAGCGCGACGATATCGAGCTTCTGACCGAGCGGCATCGCGGCACGCTGGCCGCGGAGTATTTCCTCGTGCACGAGTTCGCGCTGCGCGCGGGCCTTTCGTACACGGCGGACGAGGAAGAGGCGTTCGACGGCATGCCGGGCTTTGGGTTCGGCCTCTCGTTTCTGGGCGCCAACGAGCGTTTTCTCGCCGACGTGGATTTCCGCTATCACGGCGTGTCCCGCGCGGACGACGGCATCAATCGCGGCAGCGAGATCGCCGGCGGCCTGATGCTCGGCACCGCGTTCTGACCGCCGCGCCTTCCGGCCAGGCATCATGACGAGCGCATTTTTCCCTCCGGTCCCGACCGGCATCGATCGGACGTGCCCGGTCTGCGGCGACGCGGCGCCCGCGACCGAAACGACGCGCGGCGGCGCAACGATCCGCGCCTGCGCGTCGTGCGGCCTGTGGTACAAGCCGCACGATCCCGCGCGATACGAGGACGTGCAGGAGGGCCTCTATCACGACGCGCGCGGCATGGCCGCCGTGCGCAAGTCGGTGAAGGTGGCGCGCGACCGCGTCGATTTCCTCAAGGCGCATCGTCCGGGCGGGGAGCTTCTCGAGATCGGCTGCGCCACGGGCGAGTTTCTGGAAAAGGCGCGCGACGCGGGATTTTCCGTGCACGGCATCGACGCCTCCGCGGCCTACGCCGCTTTTGCCGCGGCCAAGGGGCTCGACGTTCGCCACGGGCAGCTCGACACGGCGGTTCGCCCGGGCGAAGCGTTTGACGCGATCGCGATGTTCCATCTGTTCGAGCACGTGGAGCGGCCGGTCGAATTCCTGGAAAAGCTGCGTGCGCGCCTTGGCGAGGGCGGCGTCGTTTTCATCGTCAGCCCGAATCGCCTAAGCCCGATCACAAGCGTGCTCGGCGTATGGCACCCGAATTTTCAGCAGGAGGATCACCTGCTGTTTTTCGATCCCGCGTCGATGGCGGATGTCGCGCGGCGCGCCGGGTTTTCCGTCGTCGCGACACGCACGAAGGAATACCCGTGGGCGATCTTCTACGCGCTGCGCGGCGGGATCCTGACATGGTTGAAGCACCCGGCGTCCGCGGCGCCAAGCGCCGCGCGGCCCGCGACGGCGCAAGCGCCCGCGAGCCGCCCGCGACCGTCGTGGAAATCGCGCGTCAAGGACCGGCTTCGCCCGATTTACGGCGCGATCTACAAGCACGGCCCGTGGTTTTTGGGGCTGGCGCTTTATCCGGTCATGCGGATGTACGGGTGGATTGTCGATCGGCGCGGCCGGGGGCACGAGATATGGATGATCTTGCGCGCGTAACGGCAAGCGGAAAGCGCAATGGCGCGTTGCCGGATTGGCGCGCGTTTCGCGCCGGCCGGCGATTCGGTTAGAATCGATCGCCGATCGCCGCGCGCGCGGCCGCGTCTATATTCGGAAACGCCATGATCCGCGAAGAAGACCTGAAGACCCTCCTCGAAACGCACGCCAGGCGCGAGCTCGACCTGTGCGAGTTCAAGCCGGCGTCCGTACTGATTCCGATCCTCGCGCACGGCGGCGCGCCGCGCGTCGTGGTGACGGTGCGGACCGGTGAGGTGGAGCATCACAAGCATCAGATCAGCTTTCCCGGCGGCCGGCGCGACGAAGGCGAAACCGACGAGGAAGCGGCGCTGCGCGAGGCGCACGAGGAGATCGGCCTTGCGCCGTCGGCCGTGCGCATCGTCGGGCGCCTCGACGACATCTACACGATCTCCGACTATCGCGTGATCCCGTTTGTCGGCTGGATCGACGAGCCGGTGACGCTCGTGCCGAACGAGCGCGAGACGGCGAACATTCTCGAAATCCCCATCGTCGACCTTCTCGATCCGTCGATCTGCCGCACGGAGGACTCCGAATTCAACGGCGTGCCGATCACGATGTACTTTTTCTACTGGCGCTCGCACGTGATCTGGGGCGCGACGGGGCTCATCATGGGGCAGTTCCTGGACTTCTGCCGAAAGGTCTTCGCATGATCCGACGCCTGGCTATCCTGTTTTCGGTCGCGGCGCTTGCGATGTTCGCGGCGAGCGCCTGCAAAAAGGACACGGCCGCGCCGGAGTCCGCGCCGGAACCCGAATTTCTCGAGGAGCTCGGGGCGGCGCCGCCGCCGCGAGCCGCCATCGGCGATTACGTCGTCGTGGAGCTGAACGTCGTGCCCGCGCGGCACCTGGAGTTTGACCCGGAGCGGCCGGTCGAGGTCTATCCGCCTTCCGGCGTGCCGTTCGAATTCGAGAAGAATGTGTATGCCATCGAGCGATTCGAGACGTTTCCGCTCGAAGTCCCCTTCCTGGTCACGAACGAGGCGAAAAAAGGTGAATACGAACTGAAGTTCGGCATGCGGATTTTCTATCGGGCCCGCGCCGACAACGCGCGCCTGACGCGCACCGAGATGATCACCGTCCCCGTCCGCATCATCCCCGTCCGCCGCTCGGGTCCGGAAAAACACGCCTACCGCATCGAATACATGCTGGAATAGCGCTCGTCTCGGATTGGCTTTTTCGATCAGGCGGGAATGCCGCAGCGAACGGAGCCGCGACTGTCGGGGAGCGTTCGCCCGATTCGCATCGTGAGCCGGCACAGAGCCGCGACCGTCAGGGAGCGGGTGGCTTCGCCGACCGACGCGTCACTCCCCCGCCATCAGCGCCGCCAGCACCGCCTTCTGTACGTGCAGGCGATTTTCCGCCTCGTCCCACACGCGCGATCGCGGCCCTTCGAAAACGGCCTCGCTCACCTCCTCGCCGCGGTGCGCGGGCAGGCAATGCAGAAAGATCGCGCCGGGGTCCGCGAGCGCCATCAAATTCTCGTCGACGCAATATCCGGCGAACGCCGTCGCGCGCGCCTTCGCCTCGTCCTCCTGCCCCATGCTCGCCCACACGTCGGTCGTCACAACGTGCGCGCCGGCGGCCGCCTCGCGCGGATCGCGCACGATCGACACGTCCGCGCCGCGCGTTTTCGCGGCGGCGAGAACGCGCGCATCCGGCTCGTAGCCTTCCGGGCACGCCAGGCGAAGCGTAAAGCCGAGCACGCTCGCCGCGTTGATCCACGAATTCGCCATGTTGTTGCCGTCGCCGATCCACGCCACCGCGTGCCCGCCGATTTCGCGGAACGCCTCGCGCATCGTGAACACGTCGGCGAGCACCTGGCACGGGTGCAGAAGATCCGAAAGGCCGTTGATGACCGGCACGCTCGCGTACGCCGCGAATTCGGCCAGCCGCTCCTGCGCGAACGTGCGGATCATGACGCCGTCCACCATGCGCGAAAGCACGCGCGCCGTGTCGCGGATCGGCTCGCCGCGGCCGAGCTGGATGTTCTCCGACGCCAGAAACAGCGCGTGCCCGCCGAGCTCGTACATGCCGACCTCGAAACTGACGCGCGTGCGCGTGCTCGCCTTCTCGAAGATCATGCCGAGCGTGCGTCCCGCGAGTGGTGCCTGGCCGTCGCGCCGCGTTTTCTTCATGCGCGCCGCGTCGTCAAGAAGGCGCGTCAGCTCCTCGCGCGTAAAATCCGCGAGCGAAAGAAAGTGCGTTGTCATGCGATATCCCCGCGCCGCTTGCGTGCGCCGCGCGCGGCCTTGCCGTCGATGACCGTGAACGACGGGACGTGCCCGCCCGCGAGCACCGGCACGTCGTGTAGCACGACGTAGGGGTCGAGCCGCGCACCGTCGCCGACGGACCCTCCGTTCACCACGCATCCCTGTCCGATGACGCACCCGCTTCCAACGCGCGCGCCTTCGCTGAGAGTCACCTGCGGATGAAGCACGGTGTTGACGCCGATCGTCACGTCCTCGTCCACGTACGTCGCGGCTGGATCGACGATCGTGACGCCCGCGCGCATGTGCGCGTCGAGAATCTCCGCGCGCACCTTGGCCGACGCGGCGGCGAGGTCCGCGCGCGAGTTGACGCCCAATGTCTGCCACGCGGCGGGCGTCGCCACGGCGCGGCAAACAAGCCCGCGACCGACCGCGAGCGCTATGATGTCCGTCAGGTAATATTCACCCTGGTCGTTGGCGCGCCCCACGCGGCGCAACAGGTCAAACAACGCGCCCGCGTCGACGGCGTAAATGCCCGCGTTGGCCTCGCGGATTTTCTTTTGCCCGGGCGTTGCGTCCCGCTCTTCCACGTTGGCGACAAGTTCGTCTTTCGGCCCGCGCACGATGCGCCCGTATCCCCGGGGATCGTCCGGGAAAAACGACATCGCGGTCAGATGCGCGCGCGACTTGCGATGGCCGGCGACAAAATCGCGAAGCGTCGGGGCGGTGACGAGCGGCACGTCCCCGGACAGGATCAGCACGTCGCCGGAAAAATCCGAAAGCGCGCGCTTCGCGGCCAGCACCGCATGCCCGGTGCCAAGGCGCTGCCGCTGCGTTGCGAACGCCAGTCGCTTGTCCGAAAAGCCGCGGCGCACGGTTTGTTCGACGTCTTTGGCCTGGTGGCCGACGACCACAACGACGCGCGCCGGACGAAGCGCGAGCGCCCGCTCGACGACGCGCAGGATCATCGGCCGGCCGGCGACCTCGTGCAGCACCTTGGCGAGATCGCTTTTCATCCGTGTGCCCTGCCCGGCCGCGAGGATGACGACGGCGAGTTGTCGGGATCGCGCGCTCATGCCGTCAGGAGACGGCCACGGGCCGCGGGCCTTTCTTGTAACGCGAGTGGCGCTTGATCTGCGACGCGATCTGGCGCATCGGCAAGACGCGCACCAGCTCGTCGAGCGTCGTGAAGCGCTGTTCCACCTTGCGCAATCCGTCGAACACGAGCGGCGCCATGCCGCCTCGCATCACGGCCTCGTGTACCTCGTCAAGGGGCACCTCGGCGTAGATCATCCGCTGGATTTCGTCATCCACGATGAACAGCTCGAAAACGCCGATGCGCCCGCGGAAACCCGTATAGCTGCAAAATTCGCAGCCGCGCCCGCGGACATACGGCGGCGCCGGCGCCTCGTCGAGAAACTGCTCGATCACCTCGTCGTCCGGCGTGTATTCCTCGCGACAGTGCGGGCAGATGCGGCGAACGAGCCGCTGGCTCAGCACGCCGAGCAGCGACGAACCGATCAGCTCGTGATCGAGCCCCAGCACGCCGAGCCGCGAAATCGCGCCGATCGAGTCGTTCGTGTGCAGCGTGGAGAGGATGAGATGCCCCGTCTGCGCCGCCTTGCACGCCACGTCTGCCGTGTCCTCGTCGCGGATCTCGCCGATGAGCAGGATGTCCGGATCGTGCCGCAAAAACGCGCGCGCCATGTCCGCGAATCCGAATTTCGCGGTGATCTGCTTTTGCGACACGCCTTCGATATTGTATTCGATCGGATCCTCCGCGGAGAGGATTTTGTTGTGCGGCGAGTTGATTTCCTTGAGCGACGCGTACAGCGTCGTCGTCTTGCCCGAACCCGTCGGCCCGGTGACGAGGATCATCCCCTGCGGATTGTGGATGAGCCGCCGGTACGTCTTGAGATCCTGGCTCGTGAAGCCCAGAAGCTCCAGGCTGATCGGCGCCATCGACTTGTCCAGGATGCGGAGCACGATCTCCTCGCCGAACGGCCCCGGCAACACGGAGATGCGATACGGAACGTCGTAGTCGCGCCCGGCGCGGATCGTGCGCAACAGGACGCGCCCGTCCTGCGGCGAGCGGCGCTCGGAGATATCCAGGTTCGCCATCACCTTCAGGCGGTTGATGACCTCGTCGATGTTGTCCTTGTTGAGCTGCGTATCGACCTTGTGCAACAGCCCGTCGAGCTTGTAGCGCACCTTCACTCGCTTGCGCTCGTTTTCGATGTGCACGTCCGTCGCGCCGCGCTTCAGCGCGTCGAGCAGGACGTTATTGACGATCTCCACCACCGCGCTGCCGCTTCCGCCGACCGGCTCCAGCCCTTCGATCGCGTTGCCCCGAGGCTCGGCCGGCCGGCCCGACCCCGCCTGCACGCGCTCGTCCTCCGGCGTGTCCGTCGGCTGCCGCGCGTCGAGCAAGCCGGACAGGTTCGGATCGTTCGCCGGGTCCGGCGTGTAAATGCCGTACGCGATGTTTAGCGCCTTGTTCACCTCGTCGCGAGTCAGGCGAAACGGCACGATGCGCCGGGGCGCGAACTTGCGATAAATCGTGTCGAGCGTCGAAAGGTTGTCCGGCTCCGCGACGCCGACCGTCACCGCCTCGTCGCCGTACGGATCCACCTCGCCGAGCACGACGACCGACGCCGAGTAGCAGAAGAGCTGCGGCAACAAACGAACGCTCTCCGGATCGATCGCGTAGCCCGATACCGTTTTTTTCGTCTCGTTCGTCATGAACGCTCCGGTCCGCCCGCGCCGTTCTTGCCGGCGCCGAAAACGAGGCGCCGCGGGTTATCGCCCATCAGCCGGGCGGCCACGTCGTCCCCATATTTGCGAAGTTCGCGCAACCCGTCCTCGTAACACGGCGCGATCATCCCCGTGTTGTGCACATCGCTGCCCACGCAATCCGCCAGATCGTGTTCGATCATATAGTGCGCCGCCTTGGCCACGCGCCGGCCGTAAAGGCCCGCGAGGCTTCCGAGATTCACCTGCAACAAAAATCCCGCGTCCGCAAGCTCGCGCGCGCTTTTGGGATCCTCGGCCACGTCGCGATAGCGCTCGACGTGCGCGAGGATCGGCAACAGCCCCTTCACGCGCAGGCGAAAGGCGATATCCCGCGCGAAATGCGGAATGCGCATCATCGGCATCTCCACGAGCAGCGCCGCGCCGCCGGCGAGCGTCTCCGGGCCCGTGGCCAGCCGATTCAGGAATACGTCGTCCATATAATGCTCGGCCCCGTCGTGCAGGCGAACGGCGATCCCCGCCGCGTCGGCCTCTCGTTGCAGCGCCTCGCGACGCAGGCGCGCATCGTCGCGATCGCACGAATACACCCCCGCCATCTCGTGCCGCGAAAGCACCACGTCCGCGATCCCCGCCTGGGATGCCGCGGCCAGGCACGCGAGCGACTCCTCGACGGTCTTCGCGCCGTCGTCCACCTCGGGCAGCAGATGGCAATGAATGTCGAGAAATGCCGTCATTTCGCAGGTTTCCATCCGGCGCGGACTATATCGCATTCGACGGGATGAATATAGAATGACACGTCTTTCGCCGCGGCGGAACGGTGGTTTTGCCGCGTTTTTGTATTTCGATCGCGGGGGCGCTTTCGGAGCGATGAAAATGGGAGCCCGCCTCATTTCGCGCGAACATCCACCGTCGCGCCTCGCCGCGCGCGGGCGGTTCGGCGCCGCTTTTCTCGTCTTTGCGTTCGCGGCCGCCCTATCCGGCGCCGCGTGGGCGAACGATTCGCGGACCGTTGCGCCGATCCTCGCGTCCGCCGCGTCTTTCGACGCTCCCGCGCCGCTTGCCGAACGCGATCTCGCCGGCGTGCTTGCGATCGAACCCGCCCTGGTCATCGCCCCCGACGTACAATCGACCGGCCCCGCGATGAAATCCGACGGGCGCCTTCTTGCCGGCCGCCATGTTGATGCGCCCGCGCTCGCGGACGGCGCGTGGACGGTGATGCCCGGCTCACGGCGCGCGCTCGCCGTGTCCGCGCCAGGCGCCCGCTTCACGCGCCTTCACATCGACGCGACCGATTTCGCGGGGCGGCTCGTTCTCGTCGGACGCGCGGGCGTGCCGATCGATCTGACCGATCGTGCGCACCGGAGCTCGCCGTTCTGGTCGCCTGTGGTCGCGGGCGACATCGCCGTGCTGATCCTTCAAGACGGCGGCGCGCCGCCTCGCGTGACGCGTGTCGCCTACGGTTTTGCCGATCCCTTCGGCGGGCCCAAGGAGCAGGGCTGCCACATCGACGTGGCCTGCCATGCCGAAATCGCGCCGTATGCCGCGGGCGTCGGCCTGCTGTTTTTCGAGGACGGCGGATTCAGCTATCTGTGCACGGGTTCGCTTCTCGCGGACGTGCCCGCGTCGATGACCCCCTGGCTGCTCACCGCGCATCACTGCATCGGCGATCAGGCGACCGCCGAATCGCTCGAGGTCGTCTGGCACGACGAGGCCGCGTCCTGCGGCGGCGCCGCGCCGCTGATCGACGCCCTGCCGTCCACACTCGGGGCGGATTACGTGGACGGATCGTTTCTCTCGGACTTCGCGCTGCTGCGTCTTTTCGACGATCCGCCGGATACCGCGTCGTATCTCGGCTTCTCGCTCGACCCGCCCGCCGCCGACGAGCCGATCACGGTGATTCATCACCCCGCCGGCACGAAAAAACGCGTCACGTTCGGCGCCTTCGCGGGCAACCTTTTCACGCACTGGCGCGCGATCTACACGGACGGATCGACCGAAGGCGGCTCGTCGGGTTCGGCGCTTTTCAACGACGACATGCTGATTATCGGGCAGCTCTCCGGCGGCGGCGCGGCGTGCAGCCGTATGAACGCGACGGACAGTTTCGGGAAGCTCTCGCTGTCCTGGGCACTCGGTCTGTCCGCGTGGCTCGACGGCGAGCCGCCCGCGTCGACGACCACCACCACCGAGCCCACAACCACGACGACGATCCCGGATAGCGGAGACGACGATGCGACGGATGATGATGACGCGACCAACGATGACACCGGCGACGACGCGGCCGACGCGGCAAGCGGAGACGACGATGACGATGACGGCGACGGCTGCGGCTGCTGACTCGCGCGGCGTCGCGTGGCGCGCGGCGTTCGCGGCTCTGATCGCGGCCGCCGGCCTTCTGGCGCTGGCGCGTCCGGTGTTTGCGGATATGACGCCTGCGCGCGCGATCGAGTTGCCGCCCGCGGACGATCTTCGGCGCGCCGCTTTCGACGCGCCCCGATTTGACGATCGTTCCACGAAAAAACCGCGCATCGTCGGCTACCCCGCCGGGCTCGCGCCGCTTGCCCGCGCCGACTGGCTCGCCTCGCATATCGACGGCGAACCCGCGTGGCGAATCGCGCTGCACGCGGGCGGCGCCGCGTTCCTCCGTGCGCATTTCGCCGCCCTGCCCACGTCTCCCACGTGGAGCGTCACGTTTGTCGGCGAGGACGGCGTCGAGCAAATGGTCGGCGCCGGCGACGTGCGCGGCGCCGAATTTTGGGGGCCGCTTGTCCCGGGCGACACGATGATCGTCGAGCTGCGCGGCGTGGACGATCCGTCGCTGTTTGACATCGACCGCGCCAGCGTCGGGACCGAGCGCTTCTGGATGCCCGGACCCGAAAAGGAAGGGAGCTGTTATGTCAACCTGGCGTGCGAAAACGCGTGGCTCGACACGGGAAGCGGAGTCGCCATGATCCTCTTCGAGGAGTCGGATTTCTCCGCGCTTTGCAGCGGTTCGCTGCTCAACGACAAGTTCGGCTCCGAACGGCCGTTTTTCCTGTCCGCGTACCACTGCGTAAATAATGAAGCCGAGGCCGACACCACCATCGTGTTCTGGGATTTCCAGACAAGCTCCTGCACCGGCACGCCGCCCTCGCCGAACTCCGTGCCGCGAACGTTTGGATCGCGATTTCTGGCCGGCAACTTCGACCTGGATTATTCGCTGCTGATCCTCGACGACGATCCGCCCGACGACGCCTCGTTCCTGGGATGGACGACATCGGATCTGAAGGACGGCGAGGACGTGGTGACGATTCACCATCCGGGCGGCACGCACAAACGCATCAGCTTCGCCGAGATCATCGGTGATACGTTCGAATATTGGGGCGTGCGTTACGTCGAAGGCTCAACCGAGGGCGGCTCGTCCGGCGCGCCGCTGTTCAATGAAGATCGTCAGATCGTCGGATATCTTTCCGGCGGCACGGCCTCCTGCACCGCGATGGGCGAACCGGACTTCTTCGGCAAGTTCGGCCGCGCCTACGAAAACGGCATCGGCTCGTTTCTCACCAGCGCGTCGCTGCCCACGACGACCACATCGACAACCTTCGACGGCGGCCCCGGCGGCGCCTCCGATGACGACGGCCTCGGGCCGACCGGCGGAAACGATGGAGGCGGCATTTGCTGCGGATGTTGACGTCGATCATGCTCATCGCGTCCGCCGCCGTGGCGGCGCCCGCGGCTCTCGAAGCCGCACGCGCGCTTTTGAACGCCGATTCAAACGCACCGGCCATCTCGATCCCCGCGCGCGTCTCGCCCGCGGATGATTATTGGCCGCCGGACGCGACGCCGGACCTCGGCCTTGGCGCGATGCCTTCCGTGTCGATCGTCGCGCGGGACGCGCAGCGAGATGCGGCCATCGCCGCCGCGCGCGACGACGCGGCGGCGCGCAAGGTGCGCGTCGTGTCCGCGCACGTTGACGTACCCCGGATCCGCGAAGGCGACTGGCGAATCGAGACGCTGCCCGATGGACGCACGCGCCGCCGCATGACGATCGCCTCGCCGGGCGCGACGTTTCTTCGCCCTCATGTCACGGCATGGCCGGGCGGAAATTTCGACGTCCACGTACGCGGCACGGATGGGATGGTGCGCCGGCTCGCGCCGACCGCGACCGCCGCCACGAGCGATTTCTGGGGTCCGGCCGTGTCCGGCGACGCGATCGAGATCGTCGTCGACGGCGCCGGCGCGGCGCCTGCTATTGCGATCGACCGCCTCGCGCACGGGCTCGTTTGGCCGGGCGCGGGGCTCGAGCTCGGCTGCTACCTCGACGTCACGTGTTACGACGATTGGAAGGACGCGCGCACCGGCGTCGCGGAGATCTACATCGAGTCGACCTGGGGCGGGTATAGCTGCACGGGGAGCCTTCTCTCGGACACCGCCGGCAGCCTTCGCCCGTGGTTCCTCACGGCGAACCACTGCCTGTCGACCGTCGCGGAGGCCGACTCGGTGATCGTCTTCTGGAACTTCCACACCGCCGCCTGCAACGGCGCGCCGCCGAATCACGAAACCCTTCCGACCTCGTCCGGATCGGAAATCGCGGCAAAAAACGGGCAATCGGATTTCACCCTGCTGCTGCTTGACGAAAACCCGCCGCCGGGAACGACCTACCTCGGCGTCTCGACCGCGCCGCTGTTACCCGGCGCGCCAATCACGGTCGTCCATCATCCCGACGCGGCGTACAAGCGCATCACCTTCGGCAACGTCACCGGCGTCGGCGGCGACTTCTGGACGGTGCTGTACACGGAAAGCTCCACGGAAGGCGGCTCCTCCGGCTCGCCGCTTTTCAACGCGAGCAAGCAGGTGGTCGGCCAGCTTTGGGGAGGCGAGGCGCTCTGTACGCGCATGTGGGGCACCGACGATTTCGGCAAGATTTCCTCGTCCTGGAACCTGGGACTGGGCGACGCGCTCGACTCGCCCGCGCCGACCACGACCACCACGACCACGCTCCCGGGTACGACGACCACCACGACGCACGCGCCTTCGGATGACGATGACGATTTTGACGATGACGATTTTGACGACGACTCGGCCCTCGGCAACGACGACGCGGCGGACGACGACGCGGCGCTTGACGATGACGACGGCGGCGATCCCGACGGTCTCGACTCCAATTACGAGAAATCGCCCGAAGACGCGGGTGATTCCGCGGGCGGCTGCGGCTGTTAGGCAGCGGTCAGCGAACAGCGAACAGCGATAAGCCGCGGATGCTGTTGGAAACCTGATAGCTGAAAGCTGACAGCTGACAACTGACAGCTCTAATGCGTCTTACGACGCCGAACGGTCGTTCGCCGGTTCGCGCTGCTCTTCCACGGCGCGCGCCTCGGCCAGGCGCTCGGGCGTGCCGACGTCCGAACTGAACCCCCGGCAAACGTAAGCGCCCACCTTCATCCCGCGCTCGATGGCAAGCGCGATCGCGTCGGTCAGGTACAGCTCGCCGCTCGGCGCGGGTGTCACGTCGTCGATCAGATCGAACAGCCGGTGATCGGCAAGCACGATGCCGCGTTTGTTTAGATTCGTCGTGCTCGCGCCGCGCGGCGGCTTCTCGACGATGCGCGTCACGCGATCGCCTGTCACGTACACCGCCGCGCCCTCGAACGGATCGTCGATCTCGTCGCACATCACCGAGATGTCGAAGTCGCCCGCAAGGTGCATTTCCAGAAACGCGCGGTAATTGGACGGATCATGAATGTAGATGTCGCCGTACGCGATGAAAAACGGGTTGGTCATCACTTCGGTCGCCGTCAGGCCGACCGCGTGCGCGGTACCGCGCGCCTCGTCCTGGCGGACAAAGGCCGTCGAGACCTCCCAGCGCGAACCGTCGCCGAAAAACGATTCGACCTTCTTGCCCAGATAACCGGTCACGAAAACCACCCGGTCCACGCCCGCCGACACGAAGCCCCGCAACACGTGCTCGGCAAGCGGATGCGGTCCGACGGACACGAGCGCCTTGGGGATCGCGTTCGTCAGCGGACGCAAGCGCGTTCCGGCACCCGCCGCCAGAATGACGCCATCCATGCGTGAGGCCTCCCGAACCTCGTTACGATGGGAAAGTTTGTCCATCATAAACACGAATCGGTGTACGGTGAACAGAGCCGCGTTGACGGCCGCGCTGCAACAGGGGCGAGCCGGATCCTTCGCTTCGCTCGGGATGACGACGCCACGCTCTCTGCGTCTCCACGCTCCGCGCTTTCCGCGCCTCCGCGCCTCCGCGCGAGCTGCGATTCCTCGATCTCCGTGCCTCCGCGCCTCCGCGTGAGCTGCGATTCCTCGATCTCCGTGCCTCCGCGCGATCTGCGATTCCACTCAATCCACAATCCTCGATCCTCAATCCTCGATCCTCAATCCTCAATCCTCAATCCTCAATCCTCGATCCTCCTCCCTCGATGCACTCCCCGGCGCAATCATGTATGCTGGCCGGCGGCAACACGCATTCGAATATTCCATGGGAAACACGGCCTTTCAAATCCTGCGCATCGGCTACGGCACGCTCGCGTACCGCGTGCTTGGCCGGCGCCGTCCGTTGCACGTCAGCGTCGCGCTCGAACCGCGCGCGACGTGGTTCGAGCGCGCCGGCGGCGGGCCATCGATGCCGCCCGACAACGCCCGCCGGCTCGTCGGCGAGATCGCGGCGGCCGGCGCGGTCGCCGTGACGTTTCGCGGCGGTGAGCCGCTCGTGCGCGGCGATATCGGCGAACTCATCCGCGCCGCGAAGGACGTGCGCCTGAACGTGCGCGTCGTGACCAACGGCCTTCGCGCGGCGGCGCGCGCGGACGAGTTGGCCGCGGCGGACACCGTCGCCATCGCGCTCGAGGGCACAATCGAAACGCACGACGCGCTTTTCGGCGCGGGCGCGTGGGACGCCGCGATCGAGGCGATCAAGGCGCTCGCCGGGCGGGTCGCCGTCGAAACGCGCACCGTGCTCACGCGGGCGACCGCGGACGACGTCGATGACATCCTTCGCCTCGCGCGGCGCTTCGGATTTCGCGCCGGATTTCACGTGCTGCATGACGGCGACGGCCGCGAGGCGCTCCCGCCGCTTCCCGAGGACGAGGAGAACGCCGAGGACCGCGCCATCCGCCGCGCGCTGCGCCGCCTGATTGCCGCGCGCCGCGCCGGCGATCCGGTCGCGAACGCGCTGGCCGATCTTCACCACCTGCGCGGATGGGCGCGTTTCCGCGAGCCCGTGCGCGAGGATCCGCTGGCTCATCTGCCCTGTTACGCGGGCAATCTGTTCGCGCACGTCGACGAGATCGGCGACGTGTTCGCCTGCTCCCTGTCGATCGGGCGCGAGGGAGCGGCGAACGCCTTCCGCGACGGTTTCGCCGCCGCGTTTCGGCGCGCGTCGCGCGGCGGGTGCAACGCGTGCGACGCCCTTTGGCTCGTCGAACAAAACCGCCTGGGCACGCTCGCGCCGTCGTCGGCCGTCCACTTCCTGTCCACGCCCGCCGGCCGGGGCTGACGCGCGGGTGCGCCGCCGCCG